>DASSSF010000093.1:0-26298 GCA_035708565.1 Candidatus Limnocylindria bacterium | reverse complement strand
CTCGAATGCATCCACCGGCAACCGCGCATAGATGGCGCTGTCCTCTATCTCGCCCAGGCCTGCCGCGGCGAACAGCTGCGCAAGATGGCCCTTGCGCACGCCCGGCAGGTCGGACTCGTCCACTGCGTCGGGGTCCAGCTCGCGCACCGCCGTCCAGAACGCGGTGAGCGGGCCCGCCTCGACGTGGTCCCACACGCACGCGACGACGACCCCGCCCGGCCGTGTCACCCGAGCCATCTCACGGATGCCCGCGACGGGATCCTTCATGAAGTGAACGACGAGCTGCGCGAGGGTCACGTCGAACGCGTCGTCCGAGTACGGCAGCGACTCCGCCGATGCCACGCGCGCGTCCACGCCCGCGCACCTCGCCCGTACCGCCGCGACGAACGGCTCCGAGGGATCGACCGCGCAGACCGCGTCCGCGCCGACGCGCGCTACGAGCTCGCGCGTGAGCGCGCCCGGGCCGCATCCGACGTCCAGGACCCGCTGGCCTCGCGCGACGCGCCCGAGGTCCGCCATCTGTGGCGCGAGCAGCGTCGAGTAGCGTCCGACGAAGCGGTCGTATGCATCCGCGTGACTGAACACGGGAGGGAGCCTACCGTGCGACCGTGCAATGCGGCCTCGGTGCTGCCGTCCTGCTGGCTGGAACGCTCATCTTCGCTGTCGCGTGCGGTACGCCCACTCAAACCCAGGGCGGATCCACACCAACGGCCGCTCCAGCCCTGCCCACGAGCGCGCTCCCGACGGCTACGTCGCGCGATCCGTCGCAGCCTCGGGCCGGCGTGAAGATACGCATACGCGCCGGTAACGCGACGCTCACCGCGACCTTGAACGACAGCTCGAGCGCCCGGGACTTCGCGTCGCTCCTACCGCTGGACCTGACGCTCCAGGACCACGCCTCGACCGAGAAGATCGGCGACCTGCCGCGACGGCTGTCCACGGACGGCGCGCCTGCTGGCAGCGATCCGTCCGTCGGCGACATCGCGTACTACGCGCCCTGGGGGAACCTGGCGATCTACTACAGAGACTTCGGGTACTCGGCCGGGCTCGTCATCCTGGGCAGGATCGACGGAGGGGTCGAGGCGCTCAGCGCGCCGGGCTCCGTCCGCGCGACGATCGAACGGATCGAGTGAGACGGCGCAACGCGCGCTGCTGGAGACGCGGGTAGCCCGTACCGGATCCGAACCGGTGACCTCTGCCTTGAGAGGGCGGTGTCCTCGACCGCGAGCGAACGGACCGAGGGATCAGGTGTGGCTGCGCATACGAACCTGAAGCCGGGTCCTCGGGTCACAGCGCTCCCGTCGCCGCAGAGCGCCGAGCGGCCGCGCCGCCAGCTCCTTGACCTCAGCGCAGAGCCGACCAGCCGGCAGCGAGCAGTGCGATCCGCGCGAGCCCGAAGAGCGGCGGGATCGGCAGGGCGAAGCCGATCCAGAAGAGGACCTCGATCGGCAGGAGCGCGATCGTGATGACGGCGCCGAGCGGCTCGCCGTGCCAGAGCAGGTAGCCGGCGAACAGCTCCAACGCGCTCAGCGCCGCGAAGAGCCCGAGCAGTACGGCGAAGACCTCAGGCGACCACCGCTCGAAGAAGCCACCGCCGTACGCGGGGAACGGCAGACCGAAGAGATGCGGCAGCTTGCGCTCTCGCAGGAGGTGCGTTGCGACGAAGGCCGATGGCGCGCCGAAGCCGATCGCGATGAACCACATCAAGGCGGCGGAGGCCTTGAGCGCGAGCATCGGCGCATGGTAGTGGGCGGCATGCAGGAACCTGCCGGTGGCGACTCGCGCAGCCCGAGGAGTGGCATCGTTCGCTCTCCTCGCGCTCTCCGGATCCCACGTGAGTGCGCTCGGCGATCGCGTAGTGTACGAGCGGTGCCGATCATCGAGTGGCTGATGAACGCGGATCCCGCGATCCGCTGGCAGGTGATGCGCGATCTGACCGATGCCACCCCCGATGAGGTCGCGGCGGAACGCGCACGCGTCGCGACCGAGGGATGGGGCGCGCAGCTGCTCGGGTTACAGGGCCCGGACGGACGTTGGGACGGCGGCACGTACCGGCCCGCCTGGGTCGACGACCAGAAGCCGTTCTTCGACGCGTGGACGGCGACGCACTTCTCCCTCTGGCTGCTTCGTGTGTTCGGCCTCCCTCCCGGCGTTCCCGAGGCACGCCGCGCGGTCGCGCTCGCGCGCGAGAACGTCCGCTGGGAGGCGAACGGTGCCCCGTACTTCGAAGGTGAGACGGAGCCGTGCATCAATGGCATCGCGCTCGCGAACGGCGCGTACTTCGGCGAGGACGCGCGCGGCATCGCCGAACGCCTGCTGCGCGGGCAGCTGGACGACGGCGGCTGGAACTGCTGGGCCGACCACGGCGCGCGCGTGTCCTCGTTCCACAGCACGCTCTGTGTGCTGGAGGGACTGCTCGAGTGGGAGCACGCTGGCGGATCTTCCGAAGCGACCGCGGTGGCGCGTCGGAGGGGCGAGGCATACCTTCTCGATCGCCAGCTGTTCCGGCGCCGCTCGACTGGGGAGATCGCCGATCCGCGCTTCACGATGTTCTCATTCCCCACGTACTGGTACTACGACGTGCTGCGCGCGCTCGACTACTTCCGCGCGAGTGCCGCCGCGGCGGACGGTCGGCTCGCGGACGCGATCGACCTCGTCGTGAGCAAGCGCGACGAGGACGGCCGCTGGCCGCTGGAGAACACGCACCAGGGGCCGACGCACTTCGAGATGGAGGGCCCCGACGGCTTCCCTAGCCGGTGGAACACCCTGCGCGCACTGCGCGTACTGCGATGGGCCCGTCCGGCATCGGCGACGTGACCACCGGGGACCCCGCGGCAACAGCGTGTAGACCGTACCGGACAGTTTTCGAACCGACCATGAGCCGAAAAACGGGAGAGAAGAGGCTGGTCGACCTTCTAATCGAACACTACGACGAGTTGGAGCGTCTACTGCGATAACCGGTACGGACATGTGCCCGTGGTCAATCGGATGCGCACCTAGATCGGGCTTTCTCACGGGGCCGGCAGCACACTTCAGAGTCAGCCAGACCCCGTCGTCAATCACCGCGAGCGCAGGTGCCGACTGTCGCCTTCGTCCTTCGAACCTGATCAATTCGGCAAGTCGCCCTCGCGGTTGTTCGCGATGTATCCCCGGTAGTCAATCCGGCCCGGGCGCACGATCGCGCCGCAGGGTGCGCAAGAATGACATCGCCGAGGTCGTGGCTGTTGGAGGGTCGGCGCAGCACGGCCGCCTCGATCCAAAACCAACAACGCACACGCGCCATCGCCCTAGACCGTGCGGCGCCTCCCGCCGGCACGCCATGCGTACGCTCACCTGCCTGCTCTGATATCGACCCGACCGGGGTCGGGGACCTCCATCTGAGGCGAGCCTGTCATGTCGAGATGCGAGCAATGAGACGAAAGACGTCGGTTAAGTTGTCGCCTGTGTGTGAGTATTCCTTCCCAATACCTTACGTCGCCCTATACCGCCGCCCGACACGACTCGAGAGGCCGGGCCTCTCGCGGGCAGCGCCGGCTCAGGCGGACGCTCCTCCCCGCACGGTGAGTCGCGTCCGCCGGGAGGAGGTCAAGCGATGGGGAGACGTCACATGACACGCACGCTACGCGCTTTCGTGCTCGCCCTTGCGCTGCTGCCTCTGCAAACAATTACCGCCACGGCGCAGGACGGTGCGTTCGTCTACCGCCCGTTCAGCCTGCCCGCCCTAGAGAACATGCGCACCTACATCGTCTCGGGCGCACGCGTCGGAGCAGGATGCGCCTACACGTATCCGACGCTCGAACTCCGCCCGGGCAGGACCGCGATCGCCGCGCGTCTCCTCGCATACGACGCGAAGGGATGCCGGGAGCTGCTGGAGGAGGGTGTGCCAACGGCAGCAGCGCTCGACACCGGCACGCATCTCTCGACGCTCACGCAAAGCATCTCGACTGCGCCCAGGATCGCCGGCGGCAAGCTCGCAATGCCACTCGCCACCTCTGTCGCCTCTGGCTACCACAGGGTCTGGTGGTACGACATCATCGGGCTAACCGTGAACTACGACCAGACGAACATCTCATGGAGCTACGACGGTTCATGCGCTCTGAACGGCAGCGCATCCGGCAATTGGGGATGGGACAGCGGGAACTGGTGGCGCCTGATCTCCAACGGCGGCACTACGTCGCTGGGCTGCTCTCGCTACATCGGCGACACCTGGTCTCACATGCAGAACTCGCAATTCGAGGGCTGCTTCGGCGCCGTCGTCGACACGTACTACGACCTCGTCCGCGCATCCGGCTGGTACGACGGACTCCTGACCGGAGATCGCTCGACCTACACCACGTACGGCGGGTGCCTCCTGAGGCTCTGGTACAACTACACCGTCGTCAGGACGGGCTGATCATGACGCTCGTAGCAGATCGGCTGGCCGATCGCGCGCGGCTTCGCTCGTTCGTCGTCGGTCTCGTGGCGGGCGCTCTGGCGGGTGTCGGATTCCTCATCGTCCCAATCGTCGCCATCGTCATCCCGCTCATGCTCCTCTGGGCGCTGTGGGTGCTTCCGCGGCTTCCCAAGCTCTCGGGACTTCTGGTCGGCGCCGGGATCGCTATCCTCACCGCCCTCGCGGTGGCGCAACAGCGATGCCTCGCGCAGGGTAGCTCCGCATCAGCGGGCTGCGTACCGCCAGACGTGAGCGGTTTCCTTCTCAGCGGCGGCGCCCTCATCGTCGCCGGGATCGCCTTCGCGGTGCTGAGCTTCGCCTCAAGAAAGGACGCTCACACATGATTCGCAGGTTCGCGGTGTTCGCCATCGCGGCTTTGCTTGCAGCGGTGCTCGTGCCGGAAACGGCACGCGCGAACGATGATCCGCAGTTCGTTTACCAGGAAGGTACGCTGCCGCGACTGGATCAGGCACAGCGCTTCATCCTCCGTGGCGCGCTCCTCGATGGCATCTGCCAATACCGCTACAACGTTCAAGTTCCCAGCTCCTGGCAGAGCTACCAAGTACGAGACGTTGGGATCGACTCGACGCGATGCGTCAAGCTCGTCGAATACGGCATCCCTACGCAGCCGCCGCCTCGCGGTGACCGCATGCTCTCCAAGGATATCGAGCCGAGCACACGGTCCGCGACCGGCAAGACGGGAGTACCGGCGCGACTCGCCTCGACAGTTTCGTCCGGCTATAGCAAGGCCTGGTACGAGAACAGCTTCCAGGCACTGCTGACCGGAGACACGACGTATCTGACCTGGGAATGGGACGGAAGCTGCGTGCTTACCGGAAGCGTGCGCGGTGGGTGGGAGTGGAATTCGAACTTGGGTTGGGGCATTCAGAGCTATGGCGGTGATAGCGATCTGACGTGCGCGCGCCAGTACGGCAACACGTATTCGTATTTCACGGGCCTGCTCGGGTGCTACCACCAGTACTACTACGTGAAGGGATGGGGCTGGTGGGACGGCCTCATTACCGGTGACCGTTCAGCAACTGCGAACTGCGGCGGCGCGTACTTCCATTACTCCGTTGTTAAGACGACTGGCTAACGTCGTCCAGTAGACGGTCGAGGTCGGTACACGACCTCGACCGCACCTGGCGCGACCCGTCTGCACTAAGCGCAAACGGACAAAGGAGAATCGCGTGTAGCCCGTACCGGATTCGAACCGGTGATCTCTGCCTTGAGAGGGCAGTGTCCTGGGCCGCTAGACGAACGGGCCGTGCGGGAGACCTCATTGTAGCCGCATGAGCCTCCCCGAACAGGTGGCGCCGGGCGTCCGCCGGATCGCGCTGCCGCTGCCGATCCCCGCGCTCCGCGCCGTGAACGTCTACCTCGTCGAGGGCGCGAGCGAGTGGTCGCTCGTGGACACGGGGATGCACACGGAGGAGGCCGAGCGCGCGCTGCGCGCGGCGCTCGCGGCCATGGGCATCGCCGCGCGCGACGTGAAGAGCGCGTTCGTGACGCACCTCCACCCCGATCACTACGGCATGGCGGGGCTCCTCGAGCGCGAGGGGACGTCGGTCGTCATGCACCGCCCCGAGGCGGAGCGCGCCGCGGGGATCTGGGCCAAGGACGGGCACCTCATCGACGCGACCTACGCCTGGTTCGAGCTCCACGGCATGCCGCCGGACGTCAACCAGGGCATGCGGCAAGGGTGGATCGCCGTGCGCGGCGCTGTCGAGCAGGCGGAGCATCTCGCGCTCGTGGACGACGGCGCGACGTTCGCGATGGACGGCCGGGAGATGTCGGTCCAGTGGACGCCAGGGCACACCGACTACCACGCGATGCTCTTCGAGCCCGGCACCGGGACGCTCTTCGCCGGCGACCACGTCCTCCCGCGGATCACGTCGAACATCGGCCTCTACTCGTTCTCGCGCGACGACCCACTGGGCGACTTCACCGCGTCGCTCGAGCGGGCGGCGCGGATGCCCGTGAAGCGCGTCCTGCCCGCGCACGGCGAGCCCTTCGACGACCTCCGGGGCCGCGTCGACGAGCTCCTCGTCCACCACCGCGAGCGGCTCGAGCGCGTGCTCGAGCTCATGGCCGACGACCAGACGGCGTACGAGCTGTCGCAGGCGCTCTTCGGGACGCTCCGCTCGCCGCACGAGGAGCGGTTCGCCCTCGCGGAGACGCTCGCCCACCTCCGACACCTGGAGCGCACCGGCCGCGCCTTCCCGCTCGAGACCCGCCCGGTGCGGTGGCGGCGCGCGGCGTGAGCCCTCGGCTGCTAGGCTTCGCGCCGGAGCGATGACGGTGGGACGGCCCGCTGCGGCGGGTGAGCGGGTACGAAGGACCGCGCCGGTGGCGCGGTCTTTTTTCGTGCCGTCGAAAGGTGGTGGATGATGCCGCGCTTCCAGATCCTGCCTACGGAGACACGCTTCTTCGACCTCTTCGAGCAGCACGCGCGCACGCTGGCCCAGGCCGCGACCCAGCTGCGCGAGATGGTCGAGGACTTCCGCGACGTCGACGGCAAGTTCGCGCAGCTCACCGAGACCGAGCATCAGGGCGACTTCATCACGCACGAGATCATCGACCTGGCCCGGCGCTCGTTCACGACGCCGTTCGACGCGAGCGACATCACCGCGATCGCCGGACGCCTCGACGACGGCATCGACGGGATCCAGGCGGCCGCGGACGAGCTGATCCTCTGGAAGGTCGAGCAGCCCACGGCCGAGACGGTCGAGCTCTGCAGGATCATCGAGCGGGGCGCCGCGGAGCTCGCCCAGGCCGTCCCGAACCTTCGGGACAAGCGCCGGTACGAGCAGGTGCAGAAGCACATCGTCGAGGTCAACCGGCTCGAGAACGAGGCCGACCGCGTCGCTCGCCTCGCCATGGGGAGGGTGGTCGGCCAGCACCAGGACGTCGTGGACCTCATCCGGTGGAAGGAGATCTACGGCACGCTCGAGGCCGTCACCGACCGGCTCGAGGACGTCGCGGACGCGCTCGAAGGCGTGACCGTGAAGCATGGATGAGGTCATCGTCGTGCTCGTCGTCGTCGTCATCGCGGCGGTCGTCTTCGACTTCATCAACGGCTTCCACGACACGGCGAACGCGATCGCGACCGTCATCGCGACACGCGTTCTCGCGGCGTGGCAGGCGATCCTCATGGCCGCCGGCCTCAACTTCCTCGGGGCGCTCTCGGGGACGGCGGTCGCGAAGACGATCGGCAGCGGCCTCATCGACGCGCAGGCGATCTCGCAGGGCGCCGTCCTCGCCGCGCTCCTCGGCGCGATCTTCTGGAACCTCCTGACCTGGTACTACGGCATCCCGTCGTCGTCGAGCCACGCGCTCGTCGGTGGCATCATCGGCGGCGCGGTCGCCCACGCGGGCGTCGGCGCGCCGCTCTGGGGCGCGATCGTGCAGAAGACCGTGCTCCCGTTCGTGCTCTCGCCCATCATCGGCTTCGTCCTCGCGTTCGTCCTCATGGCCGTGGTGCTGAACCTGTTCCAGCGCGCGGGACGGCGGGCGATGGGCGCGATCTTCGGGAAGGCCCAGCTCGCGTCGTCGGCATTCATGGCGTTCAGCCACGGGAGCAACGACGCGCAGAAGACGATGGGCGTCATCACCATCGCGCTCTTCTCCGCGGGGATGATCGGCTCGAACGACGTCCCGACCTGGGTCATCATCGTCTCCGCGCTCGCGATGGCCTTGGGCACCGCGGCCGGCGGCTGGCGGATCATCCGCACGATGGGCACGCGGCTCACCCACCTCGAGCCGGTGCACGGCTTCGTCGCCGAGACCGCCGCGGCGAGCGTCATCGAGGTCGCGTCGCGCGCGGGCTTCCCGCTGTCCACGACGCACACGATCGCCTCGACGATCATGGGCGTCGGCGCGACCCGCGGGCCGAACTACGTTCGGTGGAACGTCGCCGGGAACATGGTCACGGCCTGGATCCTGACCATCCCCGCGACCGCGGCGGTCGCGTTCGTCGTCTACAAGCTCCTCTCGCTCCTGGGCGCCGACTGAGGCGAGGCCGTGCGCCTCATCCCCCGCGGCATCGCCGCGCGCCTCTTCCTCGCGACCGTCGTCGCGCTCGCGGTCGCGGTCCTCGTCGTCGCCGTCACGGCGCCGCTCGCCGCGCGCGAGCAGGAGACCGCGCTCGTCGCGGAGCGCCTTCGCGGGATCGCGGTCGTCGTCGCGGAGCTCGCCGCGCCGCCAGTCTCGCGCGGCGACGCCGAGAGCGCGGATGCCCTCGCGCGCCGGCTCGGCGGCGAGACCGGGACGCGCATCACCCTCGTCGCCGCCGACGGTACGGTCCTCGGCGAATCGGACGAGGACCGCCGCGCGATGGAGAACCACGCGGACCGGCCCGAGGTCGCCGCCGCGCTTGGCGGCGGGGAGGGACGCGCGATCCGCCACTCCGCGACGGTCGGCCGCGACCTCCTCTACGTCGCGGTACCCGTGCGGGAGGGCGCGCGCGTCGTGGGCGCGTCGCGGACGGCGCTCCCGCTCAGCGCGCTCGACCAGATCGTCGCGCGGCTCGCCGGCGTCGTCCTCGCTGCGGCGGTCGTCGGCGCGCTCGCGGCGCTCGTGGTCGCGGCCGCGCTCGGCCGCGCCATCGTCGCTCCCCTCTCCCGGCTCACGAGACGCGCGGAGCGCGGGCCGTCCGACGATCCGGCGGGATTCGACGTGCGCGGCGCGGACGAGATCGAGCGGCTCGGATCAGCGCTCCGCCGGATGGCCGCGAGCGGGATGGCCGCGCGCGACGCCATCCGCTCGGAGCACGAGCGTCTCTCGAGCGTGGTCACGGAGCTCGCCGATGCCGTCCTCATCGTGAGCGGTGGCCGCATCGCGCTCGCGAATCCGGCCGCCGCCCGGATGCTCGACGTGCGAGATCCCGTCGGACGGCCCGTGGCCGAGGTCGTGCGGGACCACGAGGTGCTCGAGGCGCTCGCGTCCGCCCGCCTCAGGGGCGACGCGACCGCGCAGCTCGAGCGCGAGGACCCGCCGCGGTCCGTCCGCATCGCGGCGCGCCGTCTCGGCGGCGCCGACGTTCTCCTCGCGATGCACGACCTGACCGAGCTGCGTCGCGCGGAGACGATGCGCCGCGATCTCACCGCGAACGTCTCACACGAGCTTCGGACGCCTCTCACCTCGCTCAAGGCCATGGCCGAGACGCTCGAGGCCGGTGCGCTCGAGGACCCGGCCGCCGCGCGCGACCTCGTCGGCCGGATGCACGAGGAGGTCGACGGCATGACCCAGCTCGTGACGGAGCTCCTCGCGCTCTCCCGCGCGCAGTCGGGGGCCGACGCGCTCCGTCTCGAGGACGTCGACCCGGCGACGCTGCTGGGCGACGCGGCGGCCAGGATGTCGCCGCTCGCGTCCCGAGCCGGCGTCCGTCTCACGGTCGCGACGACCGACCTGCCGCGTGTGCGTGGGGACCGCGAGCGTCTCGCCCAGGTGCTGACGAACCTGGTGCACAACGCGGTCAAGTTCAGCGCGTCCGGCGGGGAGGTCACGCTCTCGGCCGAGCCACGCGAAGGGGCCGTCGCGTTCAGCGTGAGCGACCGCGGGGAGGGCATCGAGCGGAAGGACCTCGAACGCGTCTTCGAGCGCTTCTACAAGAGCGACCGGTCACGGTCGAGCGGCGGCACCGGGCTCGGGCTCGCCGTCGCGAAGCATCTCGTCCAGCAGCACGGAGGCACGATCTGGGCGGCAAGCGACGGGCCGGGCCGCGGCGCGACGTTCACCTTCACCGTTCCGCTCTCGGAGTAGCTCGCGGCACCGTATCGTCCTCGCAGGTGGCGCGGATCCTCGTCGTCGACGACGAAGCGAACCTCCGGCACACCCTCTCCTACGCGCTGACGCGGGAGGGCTACGAGGTGCTCACCGCCGAGGACGGTGAGCGCGGCCTCGAGCGCTTCCGCAGCTCACGTCCGGACCTCGTCATCCTCGACGTCATGCTGCCGCGCCAGGATGGCCTCGAGGTCGCGCGGCGCCTGCGCCGCGAGAGCGACGTGCCCGTGATCATGCTCACCGCGCGCGACAGCGAGCTCGACAAGGTCGTCGGCCTCGAGGTCGGCGCGGACGATTACCTGAGCAAGCCGTTCTCGATGCGGGAGCTCGTCGCGCGCGTGCGTGCACTCCTGCGCCGTTCGGCGCGGCGCGAGGACGACACGCCGGCCAGGCCGATCGTTCGCGAGGGCCTCGTGGTCGACCCGGCGCGCCACCGGGTGGAGCGGGACGGCGAGGAGGTCACCCTCACCGCCCGCGAGTTCGATCTGCTCGCATTCCTCATCGCGCATCCCGGCCAGGTCTTCTCGCGCGAGCAGCTCGTCGGCGCCGTCTGGGGTCTCGACTACAGCGGGGACGCCCGTACGGTGGACACCCACGTGAAGACGCTCCGCGAGCGCCTCGGGGACAGCGCCGCCCGCCCGCGCTGGATCGAGACGCTCCGCGGCGTCGGCTACCGCTTCAGGGAGGCTGAGCCCGGCTAGGACCTCACCGTCCCCTCACGTGCATCCCACCGTGCACGCACGGACGTCGCCGATGGTGGCGGCGACGAAGAAGGTGTGGAGGATCGGGATGGCCTCACGTGTACCGGCCGCGGTCGCCGCGGTCGGGCTGCTCGTCGCCGCGTGCGGCGGCGGCGGATCCGGTACGGGTCCCGGCGGCGCCACCCTCGCGGGATCGATCAAGGTGGACGGGTCGAGCACCGTCTTCCCCATCGCCGAGGCGATGGCCGAGGAGTTCCAGAAGAAGCACCGCGACGTGAAGGTCACGGTCGGGATCTCCGGGACGGGCGGCGGGTTCACGAAGTTCTGCAACGGGGAGACCGACATCTCGAACGCGTCGCGGCCCATCAAGGACACGGAGAGAGCGGCCTGCGAGAAGAACGGCATCGCCTACACGGAGCTCCAGGTCGCGATCGACGGGCTCTCGGTCGTCGCGAATCCGCAGGCGGCGTTCGTCGATTGCCTCACGACCGCCGAGCTCAAGCGGATCTGGGACAAGGGGAGCACGGTCAACAACTGGAAGGACGTGCGGCCGGGCTTCCCGGACCTGCCGCTGAAGCTCTACGGCCCGGGCACGGACTCCGGCACCTTCGACTACTTCACGGAGGCGATCAACGGCAAGGCGCTCCAGAGCCGCGCCGACTACACCGCGAGCGAGGACGACAACACGCTCGTCCAGGGTGTGAGCGGTGACCGCGGCGCGCTCGGCTACTTCGGCTACGCCTACTACGTCGAGAACAAGCGCAAGCTCAAGGTGCTGAAGATCGACGCCGGCAGCGGCTGCGTCGAGCCGACGCAGCAGACGATCGAGAGCTACGCGTACCGGCCGCTGTCCCGTCCGATCTTCATCTACCCGAGGAACGCCTCCCTCGCGCGCGCCGAGGTCCTCGAGTTCGTCAAGTTCATCCTCGGCCCGAGCACGCGGAAGCTCATCAGCGAGGTCGGCTACATCCCGGCACCGGAGAAGGTGTACGCGGACGGCCTCGCGAAGCTGCCGTCGGCCCGGTGACCGTGCTCGCGCGTCGCAAGCGGACGGAGGCGGCCGTGAACGGCCTGCTCCTCGCCGCGGTGGCGGTGACCGTGCTCACGACGTTCGGGATCGTCGCCGTCCTCGCCTTCGAGACGGTCGGCTTCTTCCGCGAGGTCAGCCCGCTCGACTTCTTCGCCGGTACCGAGTGGACGCCGCTCTTCGAGCCGAAGCGCTTCGGCGTCCTTCCGCTCGTCGCAGGGACCCTGCTCGTGGCCGGCATCGCCATGGCGCTCGCCACGCCGCTCGGCCTCGTGATCGCGGTGTACCTCGCTGAGTACGCGCCGGCGCGCGTCCGCTCGATCGTGAAGCCGTTCCTCGAGGTGCTGGCGGGGATCCCGACCGTCGTCTTCGGCTACTTCGCGCTGACGTTCGTGACGCCGAACGTGCTCCAGCGCCTCGTGCCCGGGACCGAGGTCTTCAATGCGGCCGCCGCGGGCATCGTGGTGGGGCTCATGGTCCTGCCGCTCATCGCGACGATCAGCGAGGACGCGATGGCCGCCGTGCCGCGCTCTCTCCGCGAGGGCGCTTACGCCCTCGGCGCGACGGATCTCGAGGTGGCCCTCCGCGTCGTCGCGCCGGCCGCGCTCTCGGGGATCGCCGCAGGTCTCATCCTCGCGGTCTCGCGCGCCATCGGCGAGACGATGGCGGTCGCGATCGCGGCAGGGTCGACGCCGGTCCTCACCCTCGATCCCTTCCGCTCCGTCCAGACGATGACCGGCTACATCGCGCAGGTCTCACTGGGCGACACGCCGCAACAGTCCATCGAGTTCAAGACCATATTCGCGGTCGGCATGACGCTGTTCGGGATGACGCTCGCGCTGAACGTCGCGAGCCAGTCGCTCGTGCGGCGCTTCCGGAACGTCTACCAATGAGCGCCTCGGCGGTGCCCGCGACGGCGCGCTGGCGGCCGGCGATCGCCGCGCGCCGCAGGCGCGGGCGGACGTTCCTCTGGCTGTGCTACGCCGCGACCGCGTTCGGCATCCTCTCGCTCGCCGTCCTCCTCGGCGACGTCCTCGTGAAGGGCGCGCCGGGGCTGTCGTGGGACTTCGTCACGGGCTTTCCCTCGCGCCTCGCGAGCCGCTCGGGCGTGCTCGCGGCGCTCGTGGGGACGTTCTACGTCGCGCTCATCGTCGTCGCCGTCGCGTTCCCGGTAGGGATCGGGACGGCGGTCTGGCTCGAGGAGTACGCACGCCCGGGCGCGCTCCGGCGGATCCTCCAGACGAACATCGGCAACCTTGCCGGCGTGCCGTCGATCATCTACGGGATGCTGGGCCTCGCGGTGTTCGTCCGCGCGCTCGCGCTGCAGCGAAGCCTGATCGCGGGCGGGCTGACGATCGCGATCCTCGTGCTGCCCGTCGTCATCATCAGCTCCCAGGAGGCGCTCCGAGCGGTCCCGGTCAGCCTGCGCCATGCCTCGCTGGCGCTCGGAGCGACCCGCTGGGAGACGCTGCGCCACCACGTCCTTCCGGCCGCCGCGCCGGGCATCCTGACCGGCACGATCCTGGCGCTCTCGCGCGCCGTCGGCGAGGCGGCGCCCATCATCCTGATCTCGAGCATCGCGTTCATCGCGTTCCTGCCGGACGGCCTTCTCGACCAGTTCACGATCCTGCCGATCCAGATCTTCATCTGGACGAGCAAGCCGCAGGAGGAGTTCCACGCCATCGCCGCGTCGGCCATCGTCGTGCTGCTGGCCCTGCTGCTCACGCTCAACGCGGCCGCCATCGTCCTGCGGGACCGCGCGCGCCGGAGCGCCCGGTGGTAACGATCGCCGCGCCGGAGGCCGCCCGGCGCGCGCCGGATGAGGCTGCGCTCACGAGCGTGTTCGAGATCGAGGGCCTCTCGGCGTGGTACGGACCCGCGCAGGCGCTGGCCGACATCACTTTCGACGTGCCGAAGAACCGCGTGACGGCGATCATCGGCCCCTCCGGCTGCGGCAAGAGCACGCTCATCCGCTGCCTCGACCGCATGAATGACCTCATCCACGGCTTTCGCGTGGCCGGGGCGGTCCGGTACCACGGCGACGACATCCTCGCGCCGAGCACGGACCCGGTCGCCCTGCGCCGGCAGATCGGCATGGTGTTCCAGAAGCCCAATCCGTTCCCGAAGTCGATCTACGACAACGTGGCCTTCGGCCCGCGGGTGAACGGCTACACGGGCGATCTCCGCGAGGTCGTCGAGGACGCGCTGCGCCGCGCCGCGCTCTGGGACGAGGTGAAGGACAAGCTCGACACGTCTGGCCTCGCCCTCTCCGGCGGCCAGCAGCAGCGTCTCTGCATCGCCCGGGCGCTCGCCGTCGAGCCGGACGTGCTGCTCATGGACGAGCCGTGCTCGGCGCTCGACCCGATCGCGACCTACCGCATCGAGGAGCTCATCACGGACCTCGCCCGGGACTACAGCATCGTCATCGTCACGCACAACATGCAGCAGGCCTCCCGGGTGTCCGACCACACCGCGTTCCTCCTCGCGGGCGAGGAGCGGACCGGCCGGCTCGTCGAGTTCGGGCGGACGCGCGAGCTGTTCACGACGCCCCGCGACCAGCGCACCGAGGCGTACATCACCGGACGGTTCGGGTGATGCCCGAGCCACGGGTGCTGCGCTCGCGGGGCGCGCTCGACGAGGGCCTCACGTCGCTCCAGCGGGACCTCCGCTCGCTCGCGAGCCTCGTCGACGTCGCGATCGAACGGAGCATCCGCGCGCTCGCGCTGCTCGACCGCCAGCTCGCGGACAGCGTCATCGCCGAGGACCGCCGTACCAACGAGCTCCGCTTCAAGATCGAGGACGACGCCGTGCACCTGATCGCCCAGCAGCAGCCGCTCGCGGGCGACCTGCGGATGATCGTCGCGGTCCTCAACGTGATCGTCGAGCTGGAGCGCATGGGCGACTACTGCGTCGGGATCGCGAAGATCGTGCTCCTGCACGAGGACCGGCCGCTCCTCAAGCCGCTCGTCGACGTGCCGCGGATGGCGCAGGTGTGCCGGGAGCTGCTCCGCGATGCCGTCGACGCGTTCGTGGCACGCGACGCCGCGGCCGCGGATGCCGTCGCGCGCCGCGACGACGAGATCGACCGCCTCTACGAGCAGGTGTACCGGGAGCTGCTGACCTTCATGCTGAGCGATCCCCGGACGATCGACCGCGCCACGTGGCTGATCTGGGTGGCGCACAACCTCGAGAGGATCGGCGACCGCGTGCAGAACATCTGCGAGCGGACGGTGTTCGAGGTCAGCGGCGTCATGAAGGAGCTCGGGCACCGGTCGCGCGGCTGACCGCGTCGCACTATGCGTGACGTGGCCGGCTGGAATGCGCGCGTCTACCAGGCCGTGAAGCGGATCCCGCGCGGCCGCGTCGCGACGTACGGTCAGATCGCGTTCCTGCTCGGACGGTCGCGCGGCGCGCGGCAGGTCGGCTGGGCGCTCGCGTCGTGTCGTGACGGCGGGGTGCCGTGCCACCGCGTGGTCGACCGCAACGGCCGGCTCGCGCCGCGGTTCCGCGAGCAGCGTGCCCGGTTGCGCGCCGAGCGCGTTCCGTTCGCCGGGGATCACGTCGACCTCGGGCGCGCGCGGTGGTCGCCGCGCCGCGCCCTCGCGCCGCTCCGGATCGACTAGCTAGCGCATCGTCGGGCCCTGGGGGTTCTGCGCGGGCTCGTCGGGGAGCTTCGTGCCCGCGGGCATCGGGATCGCCTCTTCCTCGCCGGTGGCCTGGGTCGTGGTCTCGTCCTCGAACGTGTCGCCGGTCCGCTGGTCCTTCTTCGTCATGACGCACCTCCGGACAGGGACGTGCGCTGCAAGCAAGGGACCCGCGGCGTCGGTCGCGTGCGGGCGAGGGGTCGACTGTGGGTGCGGATCTTGATCTCCAGCCTCCCGTGCTCACTTAGCGCAATGTGGCGTGACGGAGCTGCCTTGCCCGTGCGTCGACTGCAAGGACGGCACAGTGCGCGTGGACGACGAGGGGCATGGTCAGGTCGAGCTGCTCTGCGCTCCGGCCAAGGCGAAGCCGGAGTACCTCGAGCGCGGGACCTAGGCACCCGGCGATGTTCGCCTCACGAAGGTGCCCTGCCAACCATGCGCACCCGTGGCTCGACCGGACACCCGGCCGGCCAAGACCGCTTGCTACGCCTTGCGTTATATCGCATGACGTACTAACGTTCACCGCCGTGCGGTTGTCTGAAGAAGCGCGCCTCATCCTCGCGAGTCTTGCCGCCGGACCGAAGCACGGATACGCGATCGCCCAGGACATCGAGTCGTTCGCCGGGCGTCGCCTCGGCCCGGGGACGCTCTACGGGGCGGTCGCGCGGCTTGAGAGCGCAGGGCATATCGAGGCCATGGCGGGGGAGGCGCGGCGGCGGCCGTACCGCATCACAGGGCGCGGTCGCGCGGTCTTGCAGGAGGGCGTCGATGAGTCCCGCCGCTTTGTGGCGACGGCACGGCGCCGCCTCGCGGCAAGATGAGGGGAAGCATCGCGCTCGTGAGATGGCTCTTGCGGCTGTACCCGAGGGAGTGGCGCGAGCGTTACGGCGCCGAGATCGAGGCCCTTCTCGAGCGCCGGCCCCCGACGTTCGCCTCGTTGGTCGACCTCGTCCGAGGGATCCTCGACGCGCACCTGCACCCGCACCTGGCCTCAGAGCTCGTCTTCGTCCCGGAGATCGGATTCCGCCCAGCCGGGACGCGTGTGCTGCTCGAGCGCGCCCAGACGATGCACGACGATGCGGTCGTCACCATCATGTCGGTCGCGGCCTCACCCGAGCGCACGGATGTCATGGTCCAGTGGGAGAGCCACCGCGACGCGAACGTCGCCTGCGCGACGCCAGTGCCGACTCCGTCGACCACGGTGTTCTCCGACCAGGTCGCCTCCGCCAAGGTCTTCGTCCCGGGCACGGATCGCGCCGAGCCCGCGCCGACTCCGTGGACCACGGCACTTGCCGACCAGGTCGCCTCCGCCAAGCTCGTCGTCCCGGGCACGGACTTCGCCGAGCCCGCGACGAACCTGGGCGGCGGGACGCGCGCATTCATGACGCGCCGGGGCTGGTCAGTTCGAACGGTCTCGTTCCCGCCACTGCCAGCCGGGACCACCGGCGCCGAAGTCCACATCAGTAACGGCGAGACGGAGTGGCGTGTGCCGTTCCGCATCTGTCTGGGTCGCGTACGCGCGTCGGCGACCCACGCAGAGACGGAACTGCACGGGATCACTCTCCGGATCACAGCGGCGACCCGACGGGGAGAGGAGGTCGTCCTTGATCTGGAGGCACAGGCGTCGAACGAGAACCTCCGTCTCGGGTCGATCGGCGCGTCCCCACCCCCGCTGCTCCCACCCGGAGTCACTCCAGCGCGTAACTGGTCGCCAGGGGCTAGCGCCCTCGTGCTCGAGGATGACGGTGGCCGAAAGGTGTACGAGCGGGCACGCATTCGCCCTCACGAGGCTTCACTACCGGCCACTGGCGCACCTCGCACCACACAGCGCTTCGCGTCGGTATTCCGTCCGGTCGACCCTGACGCCGACTCATTCAAGCTCATCGTCCCGGAAGTCGAGGTGAACCAGCTCGAAGGAGCCACCGAGGTCGATCTCAGGTCGTTGCCCGTCGATGTCGACATTGCTGGCCAGCGCTTCCGCGTAGCGCGCGTTGAGCCGTCCCAGCTCGGAGCGCCAATGAGACGGCTCGTGATCGAGATACCACCGACGGAAGGACCGCGTCGTTTCGCCCGTCCTCTGTCGATCCGAGGTCTTCGCGTCGCGGGGGGCGGCTATGCATGGGGACAGGACCTTGACGGGACGCTCTGGATGGAGACGGCTGTGGACGAGCCGCCGGTCGTGATGTTCTCGGGCGTCTCGTTCAAGTTCGAGGGGCCCTGGATCGTCAGCCTCGAGATCTGATCGCGGCTGGAAGGCCAACGATCTCATAGGCCCCCCGGGGGTAGATCGTCTGCCGAACGTCGAAGCCTCGAGAGAGCAGCCGCCCTCGCTTCGGGTGCTCCTTCTCTCTCAGTCGGCACCACATCGACGGAGCGGGTGGCGGGAATCGAACCCGCCCTGCGATCTTGGAAGGATCGCGTGCGTAGCCACTACACCACACCCGCAGCTCGCGGTATCGATCCTAACCCACGTACGGCATAGTGAGAATGACGTGAAGGTCCTGGACCCCATCTGCGACATGGTCGTCGACGTCGCCGAGGCGCGCGCCGACGGGCGCACGCTCGTGCACGACGGCCGCGAGTTCGCGTTCTGCGCCGTCGGCTGCCTGCGCCGGTTCGAGAAGGACCCGGCGCGCTGGATCCCCAAGGTCGACGCGTGGCAGGCGCACCAGGCGAGCGGCGAGCACGAGCACCCGAAGGAAGAGGCGACACCGGCGATCGATGATGGCATCCGCGCCTGGTACAAGGCCTGCCGCTGCTGCCTGTCCGACACGTACCCCAAGGTCGTCGAGGCGCTCGACGCCGAGAAGGAGCGGGCCGCCCCCTAGCGGGCCGCCTGCTCACGCGCCGGCGCCGGCGCGAGCTCCGGGAAGTACGCCGCGGCCTGCATCGTGAACAGCTCCGCGTAGCGGCCGCCGAGCGCCATCAGCTCGCGGTGCGTCCCCTGCTCGACGATCCGCCCCTCGTGCAGCACGTAGATCCTGTCAGCCGCGCGCACGCTCGAGAAGCGGTGCGAGATGAGCAGCACCGCGCGGCCGGCGAAGAGCTCGCGCATGCGCGAGAAGAGCTCGTGCTCCGCGCGCGGGTCGAGCGCGGCGGTCGGCTCGTCGAGGATCACGAGAGGCGCGTCGCGGAAGAACGCGCGGGCGAGCGCGATGCGCTGCCACTGCCCGACCGAGACGTCCTTCCCGCCGGCGAAGACCGGGCCGAGCATCGTGTCGTAGCGATCGGGCCACTCGCCGACGAACGAGTCCGCGCCCGCGCGCCTCGCGGCGGCCTCGATCCCGGCCTCGTCGGAGATCCGCTCGACGCGGCCGAGGCCGATGTTCTCGCGGACGGTGAGCATGAAGTGCGCGAAGTCCTGGAACAGCACGGCGACCCGCTCGTACACCCAGCCGGGGTCGCGCGTGGCGACGTCGACGCCGTCCCAGCGCACCGTGCCCGAGTCCGGCCGGTAGAGGCCCGTGAGCACCTTCGCGAGCGTCGTCTTCCCCGAGCCGTTCTCTCCGACGAGCGCGACGACCTCGCCCGCCCGTATGTCGAACGACACGGCCTGGAGCGCGGGACGCTGCGGTGGCAGCGGCTCGCCCGGCACGCGCGCCGATCTCGGGTACGAGAACGTGACGTCGCGCGCCTCGATCCGCCCGAACGCGAGCGCGCCGGCCGGGTGCGGGAGCGCGCGCTCGGGCGGCGCGGCAGCGATGAACTCCTCCCAGTCCTGGAGGTACAGCGCCGACTCATAGAGCTGGGACGTGTTCCCGACGAGCGAGTCGAGCTGCCCCGAGAGCTGCTGGCTCGCCGCGAGCGCCGCCCCGGCCTCGGCGATCCCGAGGTTGCCTGACAGGACGAGCCAGCCGAGGGCGCCGTACGAGAGCGCGGTGACCACGGCGGAGCCGACCCCTCCGGCGACCATGATCCGCGCGCGCTTCCGCAGCTCGCGGATGAGCGCGTCCACGCGCTCGTTCGAGAGCCGCTCGTAGAGCGTGCGCAGGTAGCGGCCGAGGCCGAACGCGCGGATCTCCTTGGCGTGCTCGCGCGACGTGAACAGTCCCATGACGTAGCCGCGCCGCCGGTCGTTCGCGGTCTGCTCGCTCCAGAAGCGGTGCATCGCGCGGCTCATCGCCGTCGCCGAGAGCCACGTGGGGAGGAACCCGAGCACGGCGATCAGGACCAGGACCGGCTGGAGGAAGACGAGGGCGATGGCCACGCCGGCGATGACGAAGATCGACCGCGCGAGCCCGATGACCGACCACGTGACGCCGAGGAGCCGGTTCATGCCGGACTGCGCGCGGCGCAGGCGGTCCTGGAACTCCGGGGTGTCGAAGTCCTTCATCTCGATGCGGCTCACGATCTCGACGAGCCGCAGGTTCGTCTGGCGCGAGACGACCTCGGAGAGCACCTGGCGCTGCTGGTTCGCGGCGACGCTCGCGAGCGTGTTCAGGACCGCCGCGAGGACGAACGAAAGGAGCGGCGGCACGATGCGCGTCGCGTCCGCGACGCCGCCCGCCCCGAGCACCGCGGCGATGAGGTCGCGCGTGATGATGAGCTGCCACGCCGTGCTGACCGCGGTGACGACCGGCGGCACGAGGTTCACGAGGAAGCGGCGGCGGTCGGCCTCCCAGACGAACCGGACGGCCGACGCGACGAGGCGCGGAAAGCGCCGCAGGCCGCGGCGCTCCTGCGGGACCTCGGGCGGCGGTCCCCACCACCTCACCCGTTCATCGTCGCACGCGCGCTGGCACGATCCCTGCCTTTCCAGGGCCGTGCCCGATACGCCTCCCGCGGAAGAGACCGGCGTCCTCGAGAGCATCCAGGAGACCCATCTCGGACGGTGGAGCCCGCGCCGCCTCGGGATCCCCGCGCTCTTCGACTGGTGGCCGTCCTACGTCGTCGTCGCCGGCGGCGCGGCGCTCGTGGTGCTCGCGACGCTCCGGATGGCGTTCGACGTCGTGCACCCGCTCGCGCACGTCCTCGTGGTCCTCACGTTCGCGGCCGCGCTCACCTTCGCGCTACTGCCGGTCGTCGACCGCCTCGCGGTCGCGCTGCGATCCCGCAGCCTCGCGGTGCTCGCGATCGCGGCGTTCTTCCTCGTCGCGATCGCCGTCCTCGGATCGGCGGTCGCCGCGGGCGTCGCGGCGGAGGGCGGCCGGCTCGCGCGGGCGATCACCGAGTACGAGGAGGCCGCGCGCGGACTGCGGCCGCTCGAGATCGGCGGGCGTCCCCTCTCGCCGGAGATCGCGCAGCAGGTCCGCCGCTTCGCCGAGGCGAACGGCCCGGCGCTCGCGTCGCTCTCGTCGAGCCTCGTGTTCGCGGTTGCGGCCACGATCGTCGACGCCTTCCTCGTGCTCGTGCTGACCGTGTACCTGCTGCTCGACGCGCGCCGCGGGCGCCTCCTGTTCCTGCGCGCGCTCGCGCCCGCGCACCGTGCGGCGGCTCGCCGGATGACGTCGGAGATCGCGCGCGTCTTCGGCGCGTACCTCCGGGCGCAACTGGTCCTCGCGGTCTCGGTCGCGCTCAGCGTGACCGTGCTCCTCGCGGTCCTCGGCGTTCCCTACGCGGTCCTCATCGGCGTGTTCGCCGGGATCGTCGAGCTCGTGCCGATGATCGGCCCGATCATCGGCGCCGTGCCGGCCCTCCTCTCGGCGCTGACGCAGCCGTTCCCCACCGTGCTCTGGGTCGCGATCGGGTTCCTGCTCATCCAGCAGATCGAATCGAACGTCCTCATGCCGCGTCTCCTCGGGGGCGCGATCGGCCTCCACCCGGTCGCCGCCGTGCTCGCGCTCCTCGCGGGCTTCGGCGTCGGCGGTCCGGTCGGGGCGCTCATCGCGGTGCCGGTCGTCGGACTCGTCTGGGTGTTCCTCTCGACGGCCGTGCTCGCGTGGCGGGGCAAGCGCATCGAGGTCGCGCAGCGCCACCGGCGCCCGTGGCGCTCCCGGTACCGCGCGCGCCCGCGGGCTGCGCACACCGTCCCCGAGCCCAAGGCCTGACGAGATCGTCGCGGGCGCGCGACCACCCGGAGTGAGACACTTCCCCCATTGACCCAAGCGGCGCCCTATCCATCGGTGCCCCCGATGACGGAGCCTGAGCCCGAGCCCTCGTTCTCGTGGCGCGCTGTCCTCGAGATCGTGCAGGCGCTCGCGCTCGCCGTCGTCATCTCCGTCGTCCTCAACGTCTTCGTCGTCCAGGTCACCGAGGTCCGGCAGCGGTCGATGGAGCCGACGCTCCTCCAGAGCGATCGCGTGCTCGTGAGCAAGGTCGACTACCGCCTCCACGAGCCCGAGATCGGCGACATCGTGGTGTTCGAGCCGACCACCGAGGCGCCCATCCCGTACGTGAAGCGGGTCGTCGCGGTCGGCGGGAACACCGTCGACATCCGCGACGGCCGGCTGCTCGTGAACGGGAACCCGGTGGTCATCCCGGAGGCGCAGGGACCGACGAACCCGCAGAACCCCCGGATCCAGTACCCGCTCACCATCCCCGAGGGGCAGTTCTTCGCGATGGGCGACAACCGCCAGTTCTCGCAGGACTCGCGCTCGTTCGGGCCGCAGCCCTACGAGAACATCATCGGCAAGGTCCTGCTGCGCTTCTGGCCGTTCGACCGCCTGCGCTTCTTCGAGTGGTGACCTAGCCGACCCGGCTGCCGAGCGCGGCGTCGGGATCCGGGCGGAGCAGCCTGACGCGGCCGTCCTCCTCCACCGCCCCGAGCGTCAGCACCTCCGAGTCGAACGTCGCGACCCGCCGCGGCGGGAGGTTCGTCACGCAGACGACGAGCCGGCCCACCAGCTCGTCCTTCCGGTAGGAGCGGGCGATCGCCGCGGACGAGCGGCGCACGCCGTGCGGGCCGAGGTCGATCGTGAGCCTGTATGACGGGTTCCGCGCCTCCGGGAAGTCGTCGGCCGCGACCACCCGCCCGACGCGCATCTCGACCCGCGCGAGGTCCTCGGTCGTGGCCACCTGCGCCCGTATCATCGAGCGAGTGGCGGACGTCTTCCACCGCCCGACCGACTGGAGCATCGAAGAGGACCGCAGGGTGTTCCGCGTGGTCTGGGACGACGGCAACGTGACCGAGTACGGCTTCGAGCCGATGCGGCGCGCGTGCCCCTGCGCCTACTGCTCGGGCGAAGGTGCGTTCGCGGGGAACGTGAACGAGTCGACGAAGTTCACCGACGCGCAGGTCACGCTCAAGGCCGCCTACCCGGTCGGCCGCTACGGCGTCGCGCCGGAGTGGGGCGACGGCCACAACACCGGCATCTACACGTTCAAGATGCTTCGCGCGGCCGCGGGGATCGCGTGAAGCTGTTCAAGAAGAAGGACGAGCTCGCGCACGAGGTCGCGGAGCGCGTCCCGCCCGGTCAGTACCTCACCGAGAAGTGGCCGGTCCTCCACTACGGCCCGCTGCCCAGGTTCGACCCGCGCCGCTGGGACTTTCGCGTGTTCGGCGCCGTCGAGAACGAGCTCCGCTGGACCTGGGACGAGTTCAAGGCGCTCGACGAGGAGGCGCACCGCGTGGTGACCGCCGACATGCACTGCGTCACGACCTGGTCGCGGCTCGACCAGCGCTGGGACGGGATCCCCTTCGCGACGATCGTGGAGAAGGCCAAGCCCCGGCCCGAGGCGAAGTTCGTGATCGCGCACAGCGAGCACGGCTTCACGTCGAACGTGCCGCTCGAGCACTGCCTGCGCGACGACTGCCTCATCGCGCTCCGCGCGAACGGCGAGGCGCTCACCGCCGAGCACGGCGCGCCGTGCAGGCTCGTCGTGCCGCGGCTCTACGCGTGGAAGAGCGCGAAGTGGCTCCGCGGCATCGAGTTCAGCGCGACGGACAAGCCCGGCTTCTGGGAGCGCAACGGCTATCACAACGAGGGCGATCCCTGGAAGGAGCAGCGGTACTGGGGCGACTAGAGGCGCGCTAGGGCGAGTTCGGCTCCCCCGCCTCGCCCGCCGTCCCGTAGTGCGCCCGCACGAACTGCACGAGCTGCGTCTGGTCGAACGCGTCGAGGTCGAGCCGCCAGTTCCACGCCACGGCAACGATGTTCTTGTCCATGTCGACGTACGGGCGGAGGAGGATCTTCGGGAAGCCCGACGAGTTCAGCTGCCGGACGAGCGTTTTGAGGTCGGAGAGCTGCTGCGGCTCGAGGCCGGGCTTGTACTGGATCGCGATGCCGCCGTGCTCGAGGTTGTGGACGACCTTCTCGTCGTCCTGCGGCTGATCCTTCACGCCCCAGCCCGCGTGCGGCATCTCCCAGTGCGGCCCCGAGGTCGGGGGCTTCTCGGCGTACGGCACGCGCTGGCCGGTCGTGACGTGCGTCGCGCCCTTGTCCTCCTTGTGAACGCCGATCTTCGCGCCCGGCGAGGGCGTCGCGATCTTGGAGAGATCGATCGGGGGCGCGGGCGGCTCGAAGAAGCCCGCCGCGCGGAGGCCGAAGATCGCGAGGACGGCGACGCCGCCGAGGATCGCCGCGGTCATCCAGCCGGAGAGCCGGAACCCGGCGCCCTGGGCGCCCCGCCGCGCCTTCTTGCCGCGCTGGGCGCGCTGACGCTCACGTCGGTCGTGGCGGGTGCTCACGGCTACGATCGTATCGAATGACGGTCCGTGTGCGCTTCGCCCCGTCGCCGACGGGATCGCTCCACATCGGCAGCGTCCGAACCACCCTCTACAACTGGATCTTCGCGCGGCAGCACGGCGGCACGCTCATGCTTCGGATCGAGGACACCGATCAGGACCGCCTCGTCGAAGGGGCCATCGACAGCATCTACGACGGCCTCCGCTGGATGGGCCTTCAGTGGGACGAGGGCCCGCGCGAGGGCGGACGGTTCGCGCCCTACGTGCAGTCCGAGCGCCTGCCGGTCTATCTGGAGCACGCGAGGAAGCTCGTCGAGAGCGGCGCGGCATACCCGTGCTTCTGCTCGAAGGAGCGGCTCGACCAGGTGCGGAAGGCGCAGGCGCAGCGCGGCGAGGTCACCCGCTACGACGGGCACTGCCGGTCGCTGGATCCGAAGGAGGCCGCGACGCGCACCGGCTTCGAGCGGCACGTCATCCGCCTCAAGGTGCCGGACGAGGGGACGATCGCGCTCGACGACATCGTCTACGGGCACATCGAGTGGCCGCTCAAGAGCATCGACGACCAGGTGCTCATGAAGTCCGACGGCTTCCCGACGTACCACCTCGCCGTCGTCGTGGACGACCACGTCATGGGGATCACGCACGTGTTCCGCGGCGAGGACTGGCTGCCGTCGACGCCGAAGCACCTCCTCATCTACCGCGCGTTCGGCTGGGACGTGCCACCGCACGGTCACTTCCCGAACGTCCTCGGTCCCGACTCGAAGAAGCTCGCGAAGCGCCACGGCGCGACGAGGGTCGAGCAGTTCCGCACCGACGGCTTCCTGCCGGAGGCGCTCCTCAACTACCTCGCGCTCGTCGGCTGGTCGCCGGGCACCGAGGACGAGATCTTCTCTCTGGAGCAGCTCGTCGCGACCTGGCGGATCGAACACGTGCAGAAGGCCGGCGGCAAGTGGGACCTCGAGCGCCTCCGCTGGTTCAACGGCATGTGGATCCGGCGGCTCGGGCACGAGGAGCTCGCCGCCCGGCTCGAGCCGTTCCTGCCCGATCACTGGGACCGCGCGGTCGTGCGCGCGGCGGTGCCGATCCTCCAGGAGCGTCTCGTCACGCTCGCCGACGCGCGCGACCTCCTCGAGTTCCTGTTCGTCGTGCTCGTCGAGCCCGACGCGGCGCTCCTCGTGCCGAAGAAGCGGACGCCGGAGGAGGTGGTCGCGATCCTCTCGCGCACGGAGGTCGCGCTCCGCTACCTCGAGCCGTTCGAGGCGGGGCCGATCCGCTCCGCGCTCGAGGGCGTGGCCGCCGACCGCGGCCTCTCGCTCCGCGACACGACGATCGCGCTCTATCCCGCGATCACCGGCAAGCGCGCCGGGCTCCCGCTCTTCGACGGGATCGCGCTCCTCGGCAAGGAGCGGGCCCTCGCGCGGCTCCGCGAGGCGCAGGACCGGCTCGCGGCCTAGCGGTTCCGCTCCGCTCGCACGAACAGCGCGGTGCCGACGGCCCCTGCCTGATACCTACTGTCGGGAGCTCGGGCTCGTGTCGGAAGCAGGCTTCGATCCCGCCTGGAAGCGGTATCCCACGCCCGGCACCGTCTCGATGTACTTCGGCTTGCGCCAGTCGTTCTGGAGCTTCACGCGGAGAGCACGAACATGTCGGTCGACGATATTGCTGTCTGCCAGAAAGTCCGTACCCCAGATCGCGTCGAGGATCACCTCGCGGCTCAACACCGTTCCGGCGTTCGACGCGAGGAGATAGAGCAGTGCCTGCTCCAGAGACGTCAGATGAAGCGAGGAACCTGCTGCACGCACCTGACGGGCTACCAGGTCGATCTCGAGATCCCCGAGGCGCAGCTCTCTGAACGCCGGCGCTGTCTTGCCGTATGCCCGACGCAGCACCGCGTGGACGCGCGCGGCGAGATCCGCGGGGACAAAGGGAACTCCGACGCAGTCGTCCGCACCGCGCTCGAATGCGTCGAGCTGCCTCCTCAGGTCCGCACGGCGCGTCAACGCGATGATCGGCACGCGGCCATCGACCTCGCTCTCACTGATCAACTCGATCATCCGGCCGTCGTCATCGTCGACGTCGATGATCATGAGATGGGGCCGGAGCCGCTCCATCGCCCCACGGGCGGCGGCGAGGCCACGGACGAGGTG
>DASSSF010000092.1:0-24940 GCA_035708565.1 Candidatus Limnocylindria bacterium | reverse complement strand
GTCCGGCGTACGCCGACAAGGTCGCGCGTCACGGGATCCAGGTCTACGAGGTGCGCGACGAGCGGTGCTTCCGCGAGCGCGTCGCGCACGAGCTCGAGACGAAGAACAAGGTCCTGACGCGCCTCGGCGACGAGCCGCTCGAGGCGCGCGCGGTCGCCGACGAGGTGCTCGCGGCGGCCGCCGCGATCGGCGACCGGATCATCGACACGCTCCCGCAGGTCGAGCGCGCGCTCGACCGCGACGCGAACGTGCTCCTCGAGGGTCAGCTCGGCGCGATGCGCGACCTCGACTGGGGCATGTACCCGTACGTCACGTCGTCGAATCCGCTCGCGGGCTTCGCATCGATCGGCGCGGGGATCCCGCCGCGGCGCATCACCCGCGTCATCGGGGTCGTGAAGGCGTACTCCACCGCGGTCGGCGAAGGGCCCTTCCCGACGGAGATGCGCGGGCCCGAGGCCGACGAGCTCCGCGACCGGGCGTTCGAGTTCGGCGCGTCCACGGGACGGCCGCGCCGCGTCGGCTGGTTCGACGCGCTCGTGCCGCGGTTCGCGCACCGGCTCAACGCCTTCACCGAGCTCGCGGTGACGAAGCTCGACGTGCTCGGCGTGTATCCGGAGATCCCCTTCGCGGTCGCGTACACGGTCGACGGCCGCACCACGACGGACATCCCGCCGACGCGCGTGCTCGAGCGCGCCGAGCCCGTGTACGAGCGGCTCGCGGGCTGGTCCGGCGACATCTCGAAGGTGGCCGCGCGCGCCGACCTTCCCGACGCGGCGCGCGCCTACCTGCGGCGGATCGAGGAGACCGTCGGCGCGCCGATCGGCATGGTGGGGATCGGGCCCGAACGGACCGCGACGATCATCTAGTACTGGTACCGCCGCTCGCTTGCCCGTCCGCCGCGGCGCCCGCATGATGCCGAACGGATGGGCAGCGACCTCGCGGACATCGCGTTCCCGCACCGCAAGGGCCGCCAGTTCGGCGTCACGTCGTTCGCGCTCGTGTTCGTGATGCTCTTCTTCGAGATCGAGGGCATCGTCGCCGTCGCGCTCCTGCTCGCCGGACGCCTCTCGCTCTTCCTCGACTTCCAGCCGCTCATCGCGCCGTCCGCCGTGCTCGTCAGCCTCACGACCGCGCTCGTGTTCGCCTGGCGCGCGCGCACCTGGACGCGCCGGCGCATCGCGCGCGCCGTGGGCACTCGCGACACGGCGCTCTCCGGCTACGCCGAGCGCATCGCGCAGCAGCACCGCTCGCACGGCTAAACTCCCTCCATGTCGGGGGAGGCCGAGGGCAAGTTCCAGAAGGAAGGGCTCACCTTCGACGACGTCCTCCTGATCCCCGCCCGGAGCGACGTCCTGCCCACGCAGGTCTCGACGAAGACCCTCCTCACGAAGCAGCTGCCGCTCGACATCCCGGTCGTCTCGGCCGCGATGGACACCGTCACCGGGGCGCGCATGGCGATCGCGATGGCCCGCGCCGGCGGGATCGGGATCGTCCACCGCAACCTCGGAGTCGCCGAGCAGGTCGCGGAGGTGCAGGCCGTCCGCGCCGCCGACGCGATCGTCGGCGCGGCCGTGGGGACGGGCGGCGACGCCGACGAGCGCGCCGCGGCCCTCGTCGCGGCCGGCGTGAACGTCATCGTCGTCGACATCGCGCACGGCCACTCGGCCGGCGTGATCCGCATGGTCGAGAAGCTGAAGGCCCGCCACCGTGTCGAGGTCGTCGCGGGGAACGTCGTCACGGCCGAGGGGACCGAGGAGCTCATCGCCGCGGGCGCCGACTGCGTGAAGGTGGGCGTCGGGCCCGGCGCGATCTGCACGACCCGCGTCGTCGCCGGCGCGGGCATGCCGCAGATCACCGCGATCGTCGACTGCGTCGAGGCGGCGGCGAAGCACGGGATCCCCGTGTGCGCCGACGGCGGGATCCAGCACTCCGGCGACATCGCGAAGGCGATCGGCGCCGGCGCGCACACGGTCATGCTCGGCGGGCTGCTCGCCGGCGTGGACGAGTCGCCGGGCGACCTCGTGGACGGGTACAAGTCGTACCGCGGCATGGGCTCGCTCGGCGCGATGAAGGTGCGGCAGGCCTCGCGCGACCGCTACGGCCAGGGCGAGGTGGGCGAGTTCTCGAAGATCGTGCCCGAGGGCGTCGAGGGCCAGGTCCGCTCCGTCGGGCCGCTCGCGCCGTTCCTCCACCAGCTCATCGGCGGCCTCCGCGCGGGCATGAAGTACGCGGGCGCCGCGACGGTCGAGGACCTCCGCACGAAGGCGCGCTTCGTGCGGATCTCTGGTGCGGGCCTCCGTGAGTCGCACCCGCACGACATCCGGATCACGACCGAAGCGCCCAACTACAGAGTCCGAGCGTGAGCTGGGCTCACGAGCGGGATCTCGCCCGCCGTGCGCTCGACACCGCCAGGGTCAAGGGCGCGACGTACGCGGACGTGCGCTTCGTCCGGCGCCGCACCGAGGACGCGCTCGTGAAGAACGCGCGCATCGAGGCCGTCGACCGCGGCGAGACCGCCGGGTTCGCGGTCCGCGCGATCGCCGACGGCGCGTGGGGCTTCGCGGCCTCGCAGTTCGAGAGCGCCGACGAGGTCGACCGGGTCGCGGCATTCGCCGTGGAGATCGCGAAGGCGAGCGCGCTGACCAAGACCCGGGACGTCCGCCTCGCGCCGGTGGCGCCCGCCGTCGCGACGTGGGAGACGCCGGTCGAGCGCGACCCGTTCGAGATGCCCTTCGAGGAGCGCATCGGCCTCCTCGTGGACGCCGAGGCCGCGCTCCGCCGGCAGCAGGGCCTCCGCACGACCCGCGCGCGCTACGCGATCTGGCGCGAGGAGAAGCTGTTCCTCTCGAGCGAGGGCGCGGACATCGCCCAGCGGATCACCGAGGTCGGCGGCGGGATCGCGGCCGAGGCGACGGGGGACGGCGAGCTCCAGATCCGCACGTATCCCGACGGCCTGCGCTTCCAGAACTCGGGCGGCTGGGAGCGCCTTGCGACGTGGGACCTCGCCGGGAACGCGCCGCGCATCGCGGAGCAGGCGGTCGCGCTCCTCACCGCGAAGCCGTGCCCGCAGGACGTGACGACGACCGTCATCCTCGCCGGCAACCAGCTCTCGCTCCAGACGCACGAGTCGTGCGGCCACCCGATCGAGCTCGACCGCGTGCTCGGGAGCGAGGCCGCGTTCGCGGGTACGTCCTTCCTCACGCCCGAGAAGCGCGGCTCGTTCCGCTACGCGAGCGAGCACATCTCCATCCAGATGGACTCGGTGCTGCCGAACGGCCTCGGCACGTTCGGCTACGACGACGAGGGCGTGCCCGCCTCGACGGAGTGGGCGATCGACCGGGGCGTCTTCACCGGCTACCTCCGCAGCCGCGAGACGGCGGCGGCGATGGGCACGACGAGCAACGGGACGATGCGGGCGGACGGCTGGGCGCGCGTCCCGATCATCCGCATGACGAACGTCTCCGTGATGCCGGGCCGCGCGGGGACCCTCGAGGACCTCATCGCCGACACCGACGACGGCATCCTCATGGACACGAACCGCTCGTGGTCGATCGACGACCGCCGGCTCAACTTCCAGTTCGGCACCGAGATCGCCTGGGAGATCAGGAAGGGCAAGCGCGGCGACATGATCCGCAACCCGACGTACACGGGGATCACGCCGGAGTTCTGGGGCTCGTGCGACGCGGTGTGCTCCGAGAGCGAGTGGTACATGTGGGGCACGCCCAACTGCGGCAAGGGCCAGCCCGGCCAGGGGATGCACACGGGCCACGGCGCGGCGCCCGCGCGGTTCCGGAACGTGCGCGTCGGCGTGGTCAGGTGATGTCGGGACCGCTCGTCGGCGAGAAGGAGCTGCGCCGCCTCGCGGAGGCCGCGGTCCGCCACGCCGAGGGCGACGGCGCCGAGGCGCTCGTCATCGCCCGTACCGGGTCGCTCTCGCGCTTCGCGAACTCGGCGATCCACCAGAACGTCTCGAGCCGTGAGTGCGAGGTGCGCCTCCGCGTGGTGCGCGGGACACGCGTCGCCACGCTGTCGACCGACCGCCTCGACGACGACGGCCTCCGCCGGCTCGCCGCCGACGCGAGCGCGCTCGCGAAGATCGTCCCCGAGAACCCCCAGTTCGGCGGCCTGCCGCCGGCGCGCCCCATCCCCGCCGCCCCTTCCGCTTATGTGGAGCGCACGGCGCTCGCGACGCCGGTCGACCGCGCGAAGGCCGTGCAGCGCATCTGCGGGCCGGCGCGGGCGAAGGGGCTGCGCGCGGCCGGCTTCGTCTCGACGAACGTCCAGGAGATCGCGGTCGCGAGCACGGCCGGCGTCTGGGCCTACGCGCCGCAGACCACGGCCGAGGCGCAGTGCGCCGCGATCGGCGACGAGGGCGCCGCGTTCGCGCAGCGCGTCAGCACCGACCTCGCGAAGGTCGACGTGGACGCGGTGGCGCGCGAGGCCAGCGACAAGGCCGTCGCCGCGCAGCGTCCGCGGGACCTCGCGCCGGGCGAGCACGAGGTCGTCCTCGAGCCCTACGCCGCGTACGACCTCGTCGCGTTCCTCGCGGCGCAGCTCACCGGGCTCGCCGTCGAGGAGGGCCGCTCATTCGTCGCCGGCCGCTTCGGCGAGCGCGTCACCGGCCCCGTCACGCTCGTCGACGACCCCTACGACCCGGAGTGCTTTCCGCGCGCGTTCGACTTCGAGGGTCAGCCGAGCGACCGCGTCACGCTGATCGAGGACGGCGTCGCGCGCGCCGTGGTGTACGACGCGCAGACCGCGCACCGCATGAAGGCGCGCAACACCGGCCACGCGAACCCCTCGGGCGTGTTCATGCCCACGCCGATGCACCGGCGCCTCGAGGCGGGGACGAAGACGCGCGAGGAGCTCATCCGGTCCGTGAAGAAGGGCGTCCTCGTGACGCGGTTCTGGTACACGCGCTGGGTCCACCAGCTCCGCACGATCGTGACGGGCATGACGCGCGACGGCACGTTCGCGATCGTGGACGGCGAGATCGCCTACCCGGTGAAGAACTTCCGCTTCACGCAGTCGTACCACGAGGCGCTCGAGGGCGTGCGCGGCGTCGGGAGCGACCTCCACCTCCTCGTCGCCGGCGAGGCGTTCGGCGTGCAGGCGTCGGCCGCGCGCGTGCCCGCGCTCCACCTCGCGTCGTTCCGCTTCACGGGAGCGACGCAGTACTAGACATGGAGTGCGTGATGACCCCGACGCCCCGGCCGGCTCGTCAGGCCTCGCCGGCCCGATGGACGCTCGCGTGACAGCTCGGACCGGCGGAGCCGGATCCTCGCGCACCGCCGTCGGGTCCGCGCGCCAGACGGTCGCGGTCATCGACTACGGGAGCCAGTACACGCAGCTCATCGCGAGGCGCGTGCGCGAGTCGCGCGTCTACTGCGAGATCTTCCCGCACGACGTGACGCCAGACGAGCTCGCGGCGAAGCACGTCATCGGGCTCATCCTCTCGGGCGGGCCCGCGAGCGTGTACGAGGAGGGCGCCCCCGGGATCGACGCGCGCCTCATCGACGGGCGCCTCCCGGTCCTCGGGATCTGCTACGGGATGCAGCTCATGGCGCACGTGCTCGGCGGCGAGGTCGCGCCCGAGGGCAAGCGCGAGTACGGCCCGGCGACGGTGAGGCTCACGGACCGCGGCGGGATCTTCGAGGGGCTCGGCGAGAGCGAGCGTGCCTGGATGAGCCACGGCGACACCGTCAAGGCGCTGCCGAAGGGCTTCCATCCGGTCGCGACGACGCCGCGGCTCAGGGTCGCGGCGATGACCGACGGCCGGACCCGCTGGGCCGTGCAGTTCCACCCCGAGGTCATGCACACGCCGCGCGGCGCGGAGGTGCTCCGCAACTTCCTCTTCCGCGTCTGCGGCGCGACCGGCGACTGGACGCCGGCGGCGTTCGTGGAAGAGGCCGTCGCGGAGCTGCGCGCGACGATCGGCGAGCGCTCCGCGATCTGCGCGCTCTCCGGCGGCGTCGACTCGGCCGTCGCGGCGTCGCTCGTCTCGCGCGCGATCGGCGACCGTCTCACGTGCGTGTTCATCGACACGGGAATGCTCCGCGAGGGCGAGGCCCAGCAGGTCGTCGCGACCTTCGGGCCGCGGCTCCGGCTCGTGCACGTCGACGCGGCGGACCGCTTCCTGGCGCGCCTCGCCGGCGTGGAGGACCCCGAGCGGAAGCGCGAGATCATCGGCGAGGAGTTCATCCGCTGCTTCGAGGAGCAGGCCGAGCGCCTCGGCGCGCGCGACCTGCTCGTGCAGGGGACGATCTACCCCGACGTCATCGAGTCCAAGGCGCGCGACTCCAAGACGAGCGTGAAGATCAAGACGCACCACAACGTCGGCGGCCTGCCCGAGGTGATGTCGCTCGCCGTCGTCGAGCCGCTGCGCCGCCTGTTCAAGGACGAGGTCCGGCGGGTCGGCGTCGAGCTCGGCATCCCCGAGGACATCCTCTGGCGCCACCCGTTCCCCGGACCGGGCCTCGCCGTGCGCGTCATCGGCGACATCACGAAGGAGCGCCTCGACACGCTGCGGAAGGCGGACGCGATCTTCCTCGAGGAGCTGCGCGCGGCCGACCTCTACCGCACGGTCGCGCAGGCGTTCGCCGTGCTCACGCCGGTACGGAGCGTTGGCGTGATGGGCGACTTCCGCACGTACGGCTCGCTCATCGCTCTCCGCGCGGTCACGACCGAGGACTTCATGACCGCGGACTGGGCGCGCCTCCCGTACGACCTCCTCGAGCGCGTCTCGGCGCGGATCGTGAACGAGGTGCCGGCGGTCAACCGCGTCGTGTACGACGTGTCCTCGAAGCCGCCCGCCACGATCGAGTGGGAGTGACCGGGCTACCGTTCGGCCGCGGCTACAAGGAGCAGGTCCAGCGCCTGCGCGCGGAGCGGCCCATGGGACGGTCGCAGGGCGCGCCCGGCCTCAACGCGATGGTCCTCGGCTCGGGCGGCCGCGAGTACGCGATCGCGTGGGCGCTCGCGCGCGCGGACAGCGTCGCCACGATCGACGCGATCCCCGGCAACGGCGGGACGCACCTCTTCGCGCGCACGATCGACCTCGATCCGCACGACATCGCCGCGCTCGAGCGGCACGTCGCCGCTGCGCACATCGACCTCGCCGTCGTGGGTCCCGACGAGCTCATCGCCGCGGGGCTCGGCGACGCGCTCCGCCGCTCGGCGATCGCGGTCGTCGGCGCCGGGCGCGACGCCGCGAAGATCGAGTGGAGCAAGGCGTTCGCGAAGGAGCTCATGCGCGAGGCCGGCGTGCCGACCGCCGAGTGGACGGCGTACCCGGACGCCGACGCCGCCCGCGACGCGCTGCCGGACGGCGGGGTCGTCGTGAAGGCGGACGGCCTCGCGGCCGGGAAGGGCGTCGTGGTCGCGCGCACCCGCGCCGAGGCCGAGGAGGCGCTCGTCTCGCCGCACATCCACGGCGGCGCGGTCGTCCTCGAGGAGGTGCTCGAGGGCGAGGAGGCGTCGCTCCACGCGCTCGTGGACGGCGAGACCGTCGTCGCGCTGCCGACGGCGAAGGACCACAAGCGCGTGGGCGACGGCGACACCGGCCCGAACACGGGCGGCATGGGCGCGGTCTCGCCGCATCCGCACCTGCCGGATGCGGAGGCGCAAGGCCTGGCCGACCTCCTCATCGCGCCCGTCGCGCGCGCGCTCGCCGCGCGCGGCACGCCCTACCGCGGCGTCGTGTTCGCCGGGCTGATCGACGCGCCCGGCGGCTGGCGCGTGCTCGAGTACAACGCGCGCTTCGGCGACCCCGAGGCCCAGGTGCTCCTCCCGCGGATCGAGGGCGACGTCGGCCGGCTCTTCCTCGCGCTCGGCGAGGGCCGCCTCGCCCAGCACGTCGCGGACTCGCCGCTGCGCTTCTCGCCGCGCACGTACGTGGACGTCGCGCTCTGCGCCGAGGGCTACCCGGGCGCGGTCAAGGGCGGCGACCTCATCGAGGGCCTCGACGCGCCGCCCGAGGGCGTGTACTTCTTCCACGCGGGCACGAAGCGCGCGGGGACGCGCGCGGTGACGGCGGGTGGCCGCGTCGTGCACGCCGTCGGCCAGGGAGAGACGCTCGCGCAGGCGCGCGAGCGCGCGTACGCGGCGGCCGAGCAGGTGCGCTGGCCCGGGCGGTTCTATCGTTCGGACATCGGGGTGGCGGAGGTGGAGAGTTGATGGGGAGCGTCGCGATCGTGATGGGCTCCGCGTCCGACCGGGCGACGATGACGGCCGCGGAGGAGACGCTGTCCGGCCTCGGGATCGAGAGCGAGGTGCGCGTGCTCTCCGCGCACCGCACGCCCGACGCGGTGCGCGAATGGGTGCGCGGCCTCGAGGACCGCGGCGTGCAGGTCGTGATCGCCGCCGCCGGCGGCGCGGCGCACCTCGCGGGCAACGTCGCGGCGCACACGACGCTGCCCGTCATCGGCGTGCCGCTCGCCGCGCCGAACGCGATCGCCGGCGGGCTCGACGCGCTCCTCTCGACGGTGCAGATGCCGCGCGGCGTTCCGGTCGCGACCGTCGCCGTGGGCGAGGCCGGCGCCGCGAACGCCGCGATCCTCGCCGCCGAGATCATGGCCCTCTCCGACCCGGCGCTCGCGGCGCGTCTGCGCGCGATGCGCGAGTCGATGGCGGCCAAGATCCTCACGGGATGACGATCCAGACGCGCTTCGACGCGATCTCGCCGCTCGACTACCGGTTCTACGGCGGCGACGACCGCCTCTACCGCGAGCTCCACCCGTACCTCTCCGAGGACGCGGCCGTCCGCTACAAGGCGCGCGTCGAGGGCGTGCTCGCGCAGGCGATGGCGAAGGCGGGGATCGTCGAGCAGAAGGCCGCGGACGCGATCGCCGCCGCGGCGGCGCAGGTCGACCCGGCCGCGGTCGCGGAGGAGGAGAAGGCGACGCGGCACGACGTGCGCGCGCTCGTGAACGTCATCCGCGCGAAGCTCCCCGAGGAGACGCGCCGCTTCGTCCACCTCGGCGCCACGTCGTACGACATCGTCGACACGGCGAACGCGCTCCGCTACCGCGAGGCCACGGAGAAGGTGGTCGTGCCGCGGCTCGCGCGCGCCGTCGCCAAGTGCATCGAGATGGCGGAGGCGGAGGCGGACACGCCGCAGATCGGCCGCACGCACGGGCGGCACGCCGAGCCCATCACCTTCGGCTTCGCGATGGCCGAGTACGTCGCGCGCCTCGGCGAGCGCACGCTCGCGCTCCAGGGTGCCGCGCACCGCCTCCCCGGCAAGCTCTCGGGCGCGGTCGGCGCGTACAACGCGATGGGCCTCCTCACCGCCGAGCCGCGCGAGCTCGAGAAGCGCTTCCTTCGGCTGCTCAAGCTGCGGCCCGCGCCCGTGAGCACGCAGATCGTGCCGCCGGAGGGCTGGACCGACCTCGCGCATGGCGCGATCACCGCGCTCGGCGTGCTCGCGAACCTCGCCGACGACATGCGCCACCTCCAGCGGAGCGAGATCTCCGAGATCGCGGAGGCGTTCGCCGCCGAGCAGGTCGGGTCGTCGACCATGCCGCACAAGCGCAACCCGGTGTCGTTCGAGAACGTGAAGAGCCTGTGGAAGGCGATGGCGCCGCGGATCGTGACGACGTACATGGACCAGATCAGCGAGCACCAGCGCGATCTCACGAACAGCGCGTCGCAGCGCTTCCTCGGCGAGATCCTCGCGACGGTCGCGTACGCGGCCGGCCGCACCGCGGGGTCGCTCGAGGGCGTGCGCGTCGACCGCGAGCGCCTGCGGGCGAACCTCGCGGGCGCGCGGAGCGGCGTCGTCGCCGAGCCGCTGTACGTGCTCCTCGCGAAGTACGGGCACCCGGACGCGCACGAGGCCGTGCGCCGGCTCACGCTCGAGGCGGAGCGCACCGGACGGCCCGTGCTCGAGATCGCGCGGCTCGATCCGGACCTCCGGACGGCGCTCGCGAAGCTCAGCGCGGACGAGCGGCGGTTCCTCGATCACCCGGAGGAGTACCGGGGCCTCGCCGCGCAGGTCGCGCGCGACGTCGCGGCCGAGTGGCGGGAGAAGATGGCGGGGGTAGGAACGGAATGAGCACGACCGTGACGCGTACCGAGGTCCCCGGCGCGACCGTGTTCCGCGAGGGCAAGGTCCGCGAGGTGTTCGAGGCAGGGCCGGAGCGGCTCGTCATCGTCGCGAGCGACCGCCTCTCCGCGTTCGACGTCGTTCTGCCGACGCCGATCCCCGACAAGGGCCGCGTGCTCACGCAGCTCTCGAGCTTCTGGTTCCGCAAGACGGCGCACATCGTCCCGAACCACCTCATCGAGACCGACCTCGCCCGCTTCCCGGACCCGTTCCGCTCGCGGCCCGAGCTCGAGGGCCGCTCCGTGCTCGTGCGGAAGTGCGAGCGCGTCGACATCGAGTGCGTCGCGCGCGGGTACATCTCCGGGTCCGCCTGGAGCGAGTACGCGAAGGCGGGGACGGTCGCGGGCGAGGCCCTCCCGAAGGGGCTCCAGGAGAGCCAGCGGCTCGAGGACCCGATCTTCACGCCGGCGACGAAGGCGATCACCGGACACGACGAGAACATCTCGCGCGCGCAGCTCGCCGCGATGGTGGGTCGCGATCTCGCGCGGCGCCTCGAGGACGTCACCATCGCCCTCTATCGGTTCGCGCACGCGTACGCGCTCGGCCGTGGCGTGATCCTCGCGGACACGAAGTTCGAGTTCGGCTTCGCGGAAGGCGAGCTCACGCTCATCGACGAGGCGCTCACGCCCGACTCGTCGCGCTACTGGGACGCCGCGCTGTACAAGCCGGGCGGCTCGCCGCCGTCGTTCGACAAGCAGTTCGTGCGCGACTTCCTCGTCGAGAGCGGCTGGGACCGCGAGCCGCCGGGGCCCGCGCTCCCCGACGAGGTCGTGCGCGGCACGACCGAGCGCTACCGCGAGGCGTACCGGCGCATCACCGGCGAGGACCTCGACTAGTGGAGTTCGTCGCCACCATCCACGTGCGCCCCAAGCCGGAGGTGCGCGACCCGCAGGGCGAATCGGTCGCGGGCGCGCTCCGCGCCCTCGGCTTCGACGTGTCGGACGTGCGCACGGGCAAGGAGATCGTCGTGCGCTTCGAGGCGAGCGACGAGCGCGTGGCCGCCGAGGCGGCGCACAAGATGGGGGACCAGCTCCTCGCGAACCCGGTCATCGAGGACCACGCCGTGGAGATCGGCGCCTCGCGGATCGCGCCGACGCACACGGTCGTGCGCTCGACCGTGGAGGAGAAGGGTCCCCTCGGGCCGGACGAGCCCGTGCGCATCACCTGGGTCGGCCACTCGCCCCGCTCGAGCGCCGGCGTCGCGCAGATCGGCGAGGTGCGGCCGCACATCCACACGGAGCACGACGAGATCATCCAGGTCATCGACGGCGACGCGGAGTTCCTCCTCGAGGAGCGGCGCCTGAGAGCAGGGCCCGGCGAGATCGTCCACGTCCCCGCGGGCATCGTGCACGCGGTGCGCGCGGCGGCCGGAGCGTGCACGTTCACCACCGTGTTCGCGCCGCAGTTCGATCCAGACCGTCCGGACCGCGTCTTCGTCGACCGGTGACCGGCGGCGGCCTGGTCGCCGACCGGATCCGCCGCGAGCGCTCGCGCGTGCTCAGCACCATCGACGAGCTCGGGCCCCGCGCCACCGAGCCCGGCGCGGCCGGCGCGTGGAGCGCGAAGGACGTGCTCGCGCACTTCATCGCCTGGGTCGACCTCACGATCGGCGTGCTCGACCGCCGCCACCGCCGCGCGCGGCTCGACTTCCCCGGTCAGGAGGAGCTCAACCGGCAGGCCGCGGCGAGCTACGCGGGCATCTCGCTCGCGGGCGTCTGCCACGAGTTCGAGGACGCGACCGACGAGCTCATCGACGCGGTCGTGCGCCTGCCGCCGGGCGACCTCGACGAGAGCGGGCGCCTCTCGTTCGCGCTCCAGCTGTCGCTCGGGCAGTTCGTCGAGGAGAACTCGTACGGGCACTGGCCGGAGCACGACGCGGAGATCCGCGCGTGGGCGGGCCTTCCGCCGCACTGACGCGTGCGAGACTGGAGAGCGTGAAGGTCGCGATCCTCGTGTACCCGGGCACCTGGAGCGAGCGCGACTTCGCCCACGCGTTCACGGTCATGGGCGTCGAGCACGAGATCGTGTGGCACGCGGATGCCGATCTCAGAGGCTTCGACGCCGCGATCGTGCCGGGCGGCTTCTCCTACGGCGACCACCTCCGCGCGGGCGCGATCGCGAAGATCTCGCCGGCGACGCGCGAGCTCATCCGGTTCGCGTCGGAGGGCGGCTGGGTGATGGGCTCGTGCAATGGGTTCCAGATCCTCTGCGAGGCGGGGCTCCTTCCCGGCGCGCTCGTGCGCAACGACCATCTCGAGTACCGCTGCGACTGGATCTTCTGCCGCGTCGAGAGCGAGGCGACGCCGTTCACGCGCGGCCGCGGGCGCGAGGTGCTGCGCCTGCCGATCGGTCACGGCGAGGGCTGCTGGGTCGCGGACGCGGAGACCGTCGCGCGCGTCGAGGCGAACGGTCAGGTCGTGCTGCGGTACGTCGACGAGCGGGGCGCGGCGACGCGCGATGCGAATCCCAATGGCTCGGTCGCGAACATCGCGGCGGTGCGGAACGAGGCCGGGAACGTACTGGGCCTGATGCCGCACCCCGAGCGGTGCGTGGAAGACCTATTGGGTGGTACTGACGGCCTTCGCCTGTTGAATGTGCTCGTTTCCCCCCGAATGGTGGGCGCGGGCGCGCTATAAGAGGCAGCGTGAGATGGCACGTCCGCTGCATCGGGCCTGACTGATGGACCTGTTCGAGCGCCAGGCGCAGATCCAGAGCGTCTTCCAGACGAGTCCGGTCGACGCGGCCTACATGCAGGGCACGCAGGCCGGCCGGAAGATCGCGGGCACGTACAGCGACCTCGACATCGCCGTCCTGCTGCTCGACAAGATCAAGGCGAACGAGTTCTTCGAGTACCAGGTGCTCCTCGTCGGCGAGCTCTCGAAGGCGCTCGACGCGCCGCTGGACCTCGTGATCCTCAACCAGGCCTCGCTGCTCCAGCGCGCGCAGGTCATCCGCTCGTGGCAGGTGCTCTACCAGCGCGACCAGCGGCGGCGCCTGCAGTTCGAGACGCGCGCGGTCATGGAGTACCTCGAGTTCCAGAAGTTCGAGGAGGTCCAGGCGAAGGCGCTCGCGGAGCGGACGAAGAGCGAGCGGTTCGCGATCGACGAGGAGTACGTCCGCGCGCGGCTCGCGAGGCTGCGCGAGTACGTTCGCCTCCTCGGCGACCTCTCGCCGATCGAGCACACGAAGTTCAGGAGCGACCCCAAGCTCTACGGCCTCGCGCAGTGGTACCTGCAGCAGGCCGTCGAGCTGCTCTTCGGGACGGGTGCGTACCTCGTGATGGCGCTCGCGCTCCCCAAGCCCGAGGCGTACCACGACATCCTCGACGCGATCGCCGGCCACGGGATCGTCGACAAGGCGCTCGCGTACAAGCTCGAGCACCTCGCGAACATCCGGAACCTCCTCGCGTACGACCGCGAGCAGACCGACATCGACGAGGTCTACGGCAACCTCGCGCGCGCGAAGGACATCGCGGCCTTCGCCGACCAGGTCGAGCGCTTCATCGGGACGGACGCGGCCGCCTGATGGGTCGCTTCCTGCGCGACGTGCTCGAAGGCGCGATCGCCGGCGCGATCGCGGGCGTCCTCGCGCTGCAGCTCGACGTCACCACGCCGCAGGCGATCCTCTTCGCCGCGCTCACCGGCGCCATCGCCGCGGCTATCGCGGTCGCGCGTCGGTGGCTGTCGGAGCGCGCCGGAGCGAGGCCGGCGCCCGGAGGCGAGGCTCGCCCCTAGCGCGGCCGCGCGACACTCCATTCGTGATCACCCTCGACGACCTGGTCGCGAACGGCACGATGTCCCGCGAGATCGCCGACCTCCTCCGCCGCACGGTCGCCGAGCGCCGCTCGTTCCTCGTCTTCGCGCGCCCGCGGCTCGCCGGGAAGACCACGACGATGCGGGCGATGCTCGCGGTGCGCGGCGCGGGCGTGCCGGTGCGGACGGTGGGCGAGGACGGCGACGACGTGGAGGCGCTCGGGCGGGAGGCGCGCGACGGCTACCTCGTCGTGCCGGAGATCACGAAGTACCCGGTCGCGCCCGGCTACGTCTGGGGCGCGCCGGTGCGGGCTGCCTTCGCCGCGACGGACGGCGGCTGCGCGCTCGCGGCGGTGCTCCACGCGGACGACCCGCGGACGGCGCTCGCCATCGTCGCGCGGAACGGCGTCCCGACGGAGCGCATCGCGCGGCTCGCGGTGCTCGTGCACCTGCGCTCGCTCGGGCCGGACCCGATGGAGCCGACGGGCCGCCGCGTCGCCGGCGTGCACGCGGTGAACGCGGACACGACGACGCGGCCGCTGTTCCTCTGGGACGAGGCGCGCGACCGCTTCGACGCCGTGTAGGCGAGGCCGCCACATAGTCTCGTAGCCGATGCTGCTCACGATCGGCACGACGCACCGGCCGGCCACCGATCTCGGGTACCTCCTCCACAAGCACCCGTCGAGGATCCAGCGGTTCGAGCTGGCCGCCGGGATCGCCCACGTGTTCTATCCGCTCGCGACCGAGGACGAGTGCGTCGCCGCGTTGCTCCTGGACATCGATCCGATCTCGCTCGTGCGCGGGCGGCGAGGCGCGAGCGAAGGAGGGCTTCTCGACCAGTACGTGAACGACAGGCCGTACGCGGCGAATTCGTTCCTCGCGGTCGCCATCGCCGAGGTCTTCGGGAGCGCGCTGAACGGGCAGTCGGCCGAGCGGCCGGAGCTCGCCGCGACGCCCATCCCGCTCCGCGCCGCCATCCCGGCGCTTCCGTCGCGCGGGGGCCCCGCGCTCCTCGAGAGGCTGTTCGCGCCGCTCGGCTATGCCCTGGACGTTGTCCGCGGACCGCTCGACCCCGCGCGTCCCGAGTGGGGGCCGAGTCCCTATCACAGCGTCGCGCTCTCCGGCACGGTCCGCGTTCAGGATCTCCTGCGGCATCTGTACGTGCTCATTCCCGTGCTCGACGACGACAAGCACTACTGGGTGGGCCGCGACGAGATCGACAAGCTGCTGAAGCGCGGTGAGGGCTGGCTCGAGACGCATCCCGCGCGCGACCTGGTCGCCGACCGCTACCTCCGGCGCCAGCGGCACCTCACGCGGGAGGCGCTTGCCCGCCTCGCAGTGGACGAGGTTGCCGACCCCGACGCCTCAGAGGTCGAGCACGCGCGCGAGGAGTCTGCCGTCGAGGAGCCGCTTCGGCTCAACGAGGAGCGGATCGCCGCGGTCGTCTCCGTCCTGCGCGCGGCAGGAGCGAAGCGGATCCTCGACCTCGGCTGCGGAGAAGGGCAACTCATCCAGGCGCTGCTGAAGGACCCGCAGGTCACCCTGATCACCGGCATGGACGTATCCGTCCGCTCCCTCGAAGCGGCCGCGCGACGCCTTCGTGTGCGCGAGATGCACGAGACCCAGCGTGCGCGCCTACAGCTGCTGCACGGCTCGCTCGTGTACCGCGACGCGCGCCTCTCCGGTCACGACGCCGCGGCGGTCGTCGAGGTGATCGAGCATCTCGACCCCTCGCGGCTCGCGTCGTTCGAGCGGGTCGTCTTCGAACACGCGCGCCCGGCGACCGTCGTGGTGACGACGCCGAACCGGGAGTACAACGTCCGCTTCGCGGGGCTTCCCGCCGGTGACAAGCGCCATCGCGACCACCGCTTCGAGTGGACGCGGCGCGAGTTCGGGGCGTGGGCGGCCCGAGTGGCGGCGGAGCGCGGGTACGGCGTCCGCTACCTGCCGGTCGGGCCTTCGGACGCCGCGGTCGGGCCGCCGACGCAGATGGCGGTGTTCACGCGGTGAACATCGCGCTGCCGGAGTTCTCGCTCGTAGTGCTCGTGGGTGCCTCGGGCGCGGGGAAGTCGACCTTCGCGGCGCGCCACTTCAAGCCGACGGAGGTCATCTCGTCGGACTGGTGCCGGGCCGCGGTGAGCGACGACCCGAACGATCAGGGCGCGACGAAGGATGCGTTCGAGCTGCTCCACTACCTTGCGGCGAAGCGGCTGCGCGCGAGAAGGCTGACGGTCATCGATGCCACGAACGTGCAGCCCGAGGCGCGGAAGTCGCTGATAGAGCTCGCGCGTGCGCACGACGCGCTGCCGGTGGCGGTCGTGTTCGACCTTCCCGAGCGGGTGTGTCATGAGCGGAACCGGTCGCGACCGGACCGCGACTTCGGCCCGCACGTGGTCAGACAGCAGACGCAGCAGCTGCGCCGCTCGATGCGCTCGCTGCAGCGCGAGGGGCTCCGCCAGGTGTGGACGCTCTCGAGCGTGGAAGAGGTCGACGGCGCGACCGTTACGCGGCAGCGTCTCTGGACGGACAAGCGCGACGAGCGCGGACCGTTCGACATCATCGGCGACGTCCACGGGTGCTACGACGAGCTCGTGACGCTCCTCGGCCGCCTCGGCTACGCGGTCGAAGTGCGGGCGAACGCCGAGCGGGAGATCGTGGTCACGCCCCCCGCGGGCCGGCGCGCCGTGTTCCTCGGCGATCTCGTGGATCGTGGCCCCAACACGCCGGATGTGCTGCGTCTCGTGATGGCCATGGTCGAGCGCGGCTCGGCGCTCTGCGTGCCCGGCAATCACGAGGCGAAGCTCCTGCGAAAGCTGCGCGGGAGGGACGTGACGCTCACGCATGGCCTCGCACAGAGCGTGGCGCAGCTCGAGCAGGAGACGCCCGAGTTCCGGGACCGCGTCGCCGCGTTCATCGACGGTCTGATCAGCCATTACGTGCTCGATGACGGTCGTCTCGTGGTGGCGCACGGCGGGATGAAGGAGGAGTACGCCGGTCGCGCGTCCGGGCGCGTGCGCGAATTCGCGCTCTACGGCGACACGACCGGCGAGACCGACGAGTTCGGGCTGCCCGTGCGGCTCAACTGGGCCGCGGATTACCGCGGCAAGGCGATGGTCGTGTACGGCCACACGCCGGTGCGTGAGGCCGAGTGGCTGAACAACACCATCGACATCGACACCGGCTGTGTCTTCGGCGGGGCGCTCACGGCCCTGCGCTATCCGGAGCGCGAGCTCGTGTCGGTCGGCGCGGCGCAGACCTACTACGAGCCGGCGCGCCCGTTCCTTCCGTCGGAAGAGCACGCGCCGCGGCTCACGGCGCAGCAGCGCCAGGACCAGCTCCTCGAGTACGAGGACGTGATGGGGAAGCGCGTCGTGAACACGCGCCTGGCCGGCCGCATCACCGTGCGCGAGGAGAACGCCACGGCCGCGCTCGAGGCGATGAGCCGGTTCGCGGTCGACCCGCGCTGGCTCGTCTACCTTCCGCCGACGATGTCGCCGGCGGAGACGAGCGCCGAGCCCGGGCTGCTCGAGCATCCCGCCGAAGCGTTCGCCTACTACCGCCAGCGCGGCGTCCCGCGAGTCGTCTGCGAGGAGAAGCACATGGGCTCGCGGGCGATCGTGGTGGTGTGTCGCGATCCCGACGCGACCGAACGGCGTTTCGGCATCCGTGCGGATGCGGCCGGCATCGTGTACACGCGCACGGGCCGTCCCTTCTTCACGGATCGATCGCTCGAAGCCCAGCTGCTCGAGCGCGTCCGTGACGCCGCGACCGCGTCGTCTCTGTGGGAGGAGCTCGACACGGATTGGCTGCTCCTGGACTGCGAGCTCATGCCGTGGTCGCTCAAAGCACGGGACCTGATCGAACGTCAATACGCGCCCGTCGCTGCCGCCGCGCGAGTGACGCTCGCCGCGGAGGCGGCGACGCTCGAGAGGCGTAACGCACCGGAGCTCGGGGCGCTCGTCGAGCGGACGCGCGCCCGACTGACGGACATCGAGGCGTTCAGCGGCGTGTATCGGCGCTACGCGTGGGGCGTCACGTCCGTCGATGAGATCCGGCTGGCGCCGTTCCACCTCCTCGCCAGCCGCGGTCACGTTCACTCCGACAAGCCCCACCCGTGGCATCTCGGCTCGCTCGGCCGGCTCGCGGGTGGCGGGCCGACCCTGGTCGCGACGCCCGCGCGCGAGGTCGATCTCTCGGACGGCGCGAGCGAGCTCGCGGCTATCGAGTGGTGGTCGGAGCTCACCGCCGCCGGCGGCGAAGGAATGGTCGTGAAGCCGATCGAGTTCGTTGCGCGGTGGAAGAACGGGATCGTGCAGCCGGCGCTGAAGGTGCGCGGGCGCGAGTACCTACGCCTCATCTACGGGCCGGACTACACGCGGCCGGAGCACCTCGAGCGTCTGCGGCAGCGCGCGCTCGGCGGCAAGCGTTCCCTGGCACAGCGCGAGTTCGTGCTCGGGCTGGAGGCCCTCGAGCGGTTCGTGCACGACGAGCCGCTGCGGCGCGTGCACGAGTGCGTCTTCGCCGTTCTCGCCCTCGAGAGCGAGCCCGTCGATCCGCGGCTCTGATCGAGCAGCGGAGCCCCGCTAGCGTCGGCGCGCCTCCCGGCGGAGCGGCGCGAAGAGCACGCGGAAGGCGAGCGAGCCGAGCACGCCCGCCGCGAGGTCGCCGGCGGTGTCCCACCAGCCGCGCACGTTGTGCGTGCCGAAGAAGACGTCGGTGAGGTTCTCCTGCGCCTCGAGCAGCCCGTGGAGCGCGTTCCCCGCGACGAGCGCGGTGCGGTCGTCGGTCTGGCCGAGCGCGGCGATCACCGCGGTCGCGGCGCCGCCGCCGTGGAAGTGCGGGATGAGGTCGAAGCGGAAGTACCGGTCGTAGAGGTCGAACGAGTTGCCGGCCATGTCGAGCCAGAAGATCGAGAGCCACAGGTCGTCGGTCCAGACGGGGTAGCGGCGGAAGCGGCCGAGGGCGTGGAGGCCCGGCACGAGCATGCTCATCCCGCCGACGATCGCGAGATTCCTGATGGGGATCGCCTTTCCGGCGAAGCGGCGGTCGTTCGGCCGGGTCATCACCTCGTAGAGGAACCAGGCGAGGTGGAGGCGCAGCGCGACGTTGAGCAGGATCGCCGCGGCCCTCACGCGGCGGATCATGCATGAGGCTGGCCGCGGGCCCATCCGTTCGTTACCCTTGTATGGGTGGGCGCATTCCGGAGGCGGGTCTAGGCGATGACCTCGTCCCCGATCCTCGAGGGGACACGACCGGCGCAGCCTAAGCACCAGCCCCCGGCCTGGCACGAGGTCGGCCTCACGGAAGCGGAAGCGACGCGCGTCCGCGCTCTCCTCGGTCGCGAGCCGAACGCGCTCGAGTGGGGCATGTTCGGCGCGATGTGGAGCGAGCACTGCGCGTACAAGCACTCGAAGAAGCTGCTGCGCACGCTCCCCAGCACCGGCGCGCGGGTCGCGGTCGGCCCCGGCGAGAACGCGGGCGCGGTCGACCTCGGCGACGGCCTCCTCGCCGCGTTCAAGGTCGAGAGCCACAACCACCCGAGCGCCGTGGAGCCGTTCCAGGGCGCGGCCACCGGCGTGGGCGGGATCCTCCGCGACGTGTTCGCGATGGGCGCTCGTCCCGTCGCGGTGCTCGACGCGCTCTTCTTCGGCGACCCGTCCACGGCGCGCACGCGCGGCTACGTGAGCGGCGTCGTCGGAGGCGTCGGGTCGTACGGCAACTGCGTCGGGATCCCGCACCCGGGCGGCCACGTCTCGTTCGAGCCGTGCTTTGAGGACAACCCGCTCGTGAACGCGATGTGCGTCGGCGTGGTCCAGCGGAGCGCGCTCCGCACCGCGACGGGCGCGAAGCCGGGCAGCGCCGTCTACCTCGTCGGGAGCGGTACGGGCCGCGACGGGATCGCCGGCGCGTCGCTCCTCGCCTCGTTCGAGCTCGGTGCCGCCGACGACGCGAAGCGCCCGTCGGTGCAGGTCGGGAACCCGTTCCTCGAGAAGTGCCTCATGGAGGCGACGCTCGAGCTCATCGCCGCGGACGCGGTCGAGGCGATCCAGGACCTCGGGGCCGCTGGGCTCACCTGCGCGACGAGCGAGGTCGCCGCGAAGAGCGGGGCGGGCATGTCGATCGACGTCGCGCTCGTGCCTCGCCGCGCCACCGGGATGATCCCGTACGAGGTGATGCTGAGCGAGTCGCAGGAGCGGATGCTCCTCGTCGCGCGGCCCGGACGCGAGAAGGACGTGGAGCGGATCTTCGCCCGCTGGGAGCTCCACGGCGCGCGCATCGGCGAGGTCACCGCCGGCCCGCTCGAGATCCGCGACGGCGGCGAGGTCGTCGCGTCGGTGCCCGCCGCGGCGCTCGCGGACGGCGCGCCCGAGCACGACGTCACGCAGTGGGCCCGGCCCGCCGCGCCGCCGGAGCGCGGCGACCCGGTCGCGCTCAGCGAGCCGGTGAAGCTCGGCGCGGCGCTCCTCGAGCTCCTCGGGTCTCCGGCGGTCGCGTCGCGGCGGATCCTCTACCGCACGTACGACCAGATGGTCGGCACAGACACCGTTGCGGGACCCGGTGGCGACGCCGGGATCATGCGGCTCAAGGGACGGCCCGACGCGATCGCGATCGCGATCGACGCGCAGCCGCGCGTCGCGGCGCTCGATCCGTACGTCGGCGCGGCGTGCGCGGTCGCCGAGGCCACGCGCAACGTCGTGTGCGCCGGGGCGACGCCGCTCGCGATCACCGACTGCCTCAACCTCGGGAACCCGGAGAAGCCCGCGGGCGCGCACCAGCTGGTGCGGACCGTCGCGGGGATCCGCGACGCGTGCGCGGCCCTCGGCGTGCCCGTCGTCTCCGGGAACGTCTCGCTCTACAACGCCACGCGCGGCGCGGACATCTGGCCGACCGCGACGATCGGCGCCGTCGGCCGGATCCCGGACGTCGCGCGGCACATCCGCGTGCGCACCGGCGAGCCCGGCGACCTCGTCCTCCTCGCGGGCAGCGCGGCCGTGTCGCTCGGCGCGTCCGCGTACGGCGCGCTCCACGGCGTGCACCGCGGACCGGTCGCGATCGACCTCGCGCTCGAGGCGCGGCTCCAGCGCTTCGTCCTCGAGGCGCACGCCGCGGGCGCGGTGCGCGCCGCGCACGACCGCGCCGAGGGCGGGCTCGCCGTCACGCTCGCGGAGCTCGCGATGCGCGAAGGGCGCGGGATGCGCGTCGCGCTCCCGTCGGTCCGCGGGCAGGGCAGGCTCGCGGCCCTCTTCGGCGAGGGCCCGAGCGGCGTCGTGCTCGTGGTGCCCCCGGACCGCGAGGACGCGCTGCGCGAGGCCGCGGGCGCCGCCGACGTCGAGCTCTGGACCCTCGGGACGATCGGCGGCGACATCCTCGAGGTCGCGCCGGTGCTCGCCGCGCCGATCGACGCGCTGCGCCGCGCGTACGAGGGCGGCCTCGCGCACGCGCTTGGGAGGGACGCGTGAGCGAGCGGCGCATGACCCGCGACGAGGTGCTCGCCGCGATCGCGCGCGAGCGCGAGCGCCTCCGCACGCTCGTCGACCGCCTCGCGCGGGACGCCGACCGCCGGACCGTCACCGAGGAGGGCTGGACCGCGCACGACGTCCTCGCGCACTGCATCCACTGGGCGGGCCAGCTCGCCTTCGGCCTCGGCGCGCCGATGCACCCGCCCGCGTGGGTCGAGGCCGCCGGCGGAGCGAGGCTCGATGCGGACGAGTGGAACGCGCGCGCCGTCGCGCACTACCGCGTGCAGCCGCTCGAGGTCGTGGTCCGCGACTTCGACCGCGTCGCGGACGCGGTGACCGAGCGGCTCCGCGCCAAGAGCGACGCGGACATGAACGCGGACGCGAAGGCGACGATCCCCTGGGCGCCCGCGGGCGAGCCCCTCTGGAAGAGCGTCGCGAGCGAGACGTTCGAGCACTGGCCGGACCACTCCGACGACCTCGAGCGTGCGCTCGAGTGGAGCACGTAGTGCTAGACGTTGAAGGTGCTCGGGAGGTGGGGCGCGAAGTGCCGCTCGAGCAGCGCGAGCGAGTCGTCGAGGTCAAGGGATCCGTCGAGTCGCACGTACCGCAGGCCGAGGTCGTCGCACGACGCGACGACGCGCTCCGCGAGGATCGCGTCGCGGTCGCGCTGGTTCCGCCGCGCGCGGGCGGGATCCGACGTGCCCGCGATCCACGGCGGACCGGGGTCGTCGCGGTGACGCCGGGACAGCACCGACTCCTGGAGCTCGCGCGTGGGCACGAGCCAGATCCCCTGGCGCGGCGAGCGGACGAGCGGCGCGACCCACCAGGGGAACACGCTCGGCCCTTCGGCGACGATCGTCCGCGTCGCCGGGAGCACGAGGAGATCCTCGATCACGAGCCGCGACCTCGCGGTCCACGAAGCGGCGTCGCGGTCCGCGAGCTCGCGCGCGGTCGGCCGCAGCCAGCGCTCGTCCATGGACATCTCGTCCCAGCCGGGCGCGACGCCCGCCGGCCGCGAGCGGTGCTCGTGGACGTGGTGCCAGTCGCAGTTGTAGATCTTGAGGTCGTATTTCCCCGCGAGCAGCCGGGACAGCGTGGTCTTGCCGGCGAGGGGCGCGCCGCCTATCCAGAGGACGTGCGACAGGCGGTCGCGAAGGTCGTCCACAGCGAGCGGATCATGCGCAGGGTCGCGGCCGAAAGAACAGTCTTCCCGCGCGCCGCCAGGCGGGCGACAATGAGGATGTTCCCCTAGATGTGCGGCGTCTGCGGGATCTGGAGCCCGCAGGGGACGGACCCTACCGAGGCGGCGCGGCTCATGTTCTTCAGCCTCTACGCGCTCCAGCACCGCGGACAGGAGTCGGCGGGGATCGCCGCGACGGACGGCCGCGACATCCGCGTCATCCGCCGCATGGGCCTCGTGAGCCAGGTGTTCGCGGAGCCCGATCTCGCCGCGCTCGGCGGCCGCGCGGCGATGGGGCACACGCGCTACTCGACGACCGGATCGTCGCGCATCGAGAACGCGCAGCCGCTCGTGGTCCGCGACGACACGCTCGGCGAGCTCGCGATCGGACACAACGGGAACTGCATCAACGCGCGCGACGTGCGCGGCGCGCTCGAGCAGGAGGGCGTCGAGTTCAGCACGTCGAGCGACACTGAGGTGGTCGCGAAGGCGATCGCCGCGGCGACGGGCGCGACGTGGGACGAGCGCATCGCGCGCGCGATGCCAACGCTCTCCGGCGCGTGGTCGCTCGTGATCCTCACGCCGAGGGCGCTCTACGCGGTGCGCGATCCGTTCGGCGTGCGCCCGCTCGTCCTCGGGCGGAAGGGCGCCTCGACGCTCGTCGCGAGCGAGACCTGCGCGCTCGACACGATCGGCGCGGACTTCGTCCGCGACGTGCTCCCGGGCGAGATCCTCCGCATCGACGACGCGGGCCCGCGCACGGTCGCCGTCCAGGCCGCGGACCGGTCCGGGCTGTGCGTGTTCGAGCACGTGTATCTCGCGTCCGCCTCGAGCGAGATCGGCGGCTCCTCCGTGTACGCGACGCGCGAGCGGATGGGCGAGATCCTCGCGAAGGAGCAGCCGGCGGATGCCGACGTCGTGATCCCCGTGCCGGACAGCGCGATCCCGGCGGCGGTCGGCTACGCGCGCGTCACCGGCATCCCGTTCCGCGAGGGCCTCATCAAGAACCGCTACATCGGCCGCACGTTCATCCAGCCGTCGCAGGAGCTGCGCGCGCACAGCGTCGCGCTCAAGTACAACGCGCTGCGCGACGTGCTCGCCGGGAAGCGCGTCGTCGTGGTGGACGACTCGATCGTGCGCGGGTCGACGAGCGGCCCGATCGTCGAGCTCCTGCGGAAGAACGGCGCGCGCGAGGTGCACATGCGCATCTGCTCCCCGCCGATCCGGCACCAGTGTTTCTTCGGCGTGGACATGGCGCGGCGCGACGAGCTCATCGCGTCGAAGCTCGAGATCGAGGGCATCCGCACGCACATCGGCGCGGACACGCTCGGCTACCTCTCGCTCGACGGCATGGTCCGCGCGACCGGCGCGACGCGGAACGAGCTCTGCACGGCCTGCTTCACCGGCGACTACCTCGTGCCCGTCCAGCTCGAGCTCTCGAAGGAGTCGCTCGAGCGACAGCGCGCGGTCGCGCGGACGTGACCACGTACCGCGCCGCGGGCGTCGACATCTCGCGCGCCGAGGACGCGCTCGCGCGCGTGCGCGAGCGCATCGCGCGCACGAAGCGGCCCGAGGTCATCGGCGACGTCGGCGCGTTCGCGGGCCTCTTCCGCGTCGCGGGCGACCTCGTCCTCGTCGCCACCACGGACGGGGTCGGCACGAAGCTCGAGCTCGCGCGCCAGCTCGACCGCCACGAGGGCGTCGGCGCCGACCTCGTGCACCACTGCGTCAACGACGCGCTCGCGCTCGGCGCCGAGCCGCTCTTCTTCCTCGACTACTTCTCGACCGGCAGGCTCGACCCCGCGGTCTTCGCGCGGGTCGTCGGCGCGATGGCGGACGCGTGCGCGGCGCACGGCTGCGCGCTCCTCGGCGGCGAGACGGCGGAGATGCCCGGGATGTACGCCGACGGCGTGTACGACCTCGCCGGCTTCCTCGTGGGCGGGGCGAAGCGGGCCGACCTCCTCGACCCGGCGAACGTGCGCGAGGGCGACGCGCTCGTCGGCCTCGCGTCGAACGGCCTCCACACGAACGGCTACTCGCTCGCGCGGCGCATCGTCGCCGAGCGCGGCCTGTCGCTCACCGCGCCGGTGCCCGAGCTCCGCGGCGGCACGCTCGGCGACGCGCTCCTCGCCGTCCACACCTCCTACCTCGAGCCGGTCCGAGCCGTCCGCGCCGCCGCGCGCGTGCGGTCCATCGCGCACCTCACCGGCGGCGGATGGGAGGGCAACCTGCCGCGCGCGCTCCCCGCGGGCCTCGGCGCGGTCGTCGACCGCGCGGCCTGGACCGTGCCGCCCGTCTTCCGGCTCCTCGCGGCCGCGGGGGCGGTCGCCGAGGACGAGCAGTGGACCGCCTGGAACATGGGCATCGGGCTCGTCTGCGTCGTTCCGGCCGAGGACGAGCGCGCGGCGCTGCGCGCGCTGCCGTCGGCGATCGCGCTCGGCCG
>DASSSF010000091.1:0-3026 GCA_035708565.1 Candidatus Limnocylindria bacterium | reverse complement strand
GTGTCGAGGAGCTCGCGCATGCGCGTCGCGGGATCGGTCCAGCGCGACGCGGGGACCTTGAAGCCCTTCGGGACGAGCGGCGTCTCGACGAGCGGCCCCGCGCGCTCGGTCAGCTCGTGGCGCGTGTTAACGGCGCTCATTGCTTGCCGTGGTCCACGGTGCAGTCGGTCGCGGGGCACTCGCAGTCGAGCTGCTTCTGGAGGTTCGTCGCGCGCTCGCGCTGCTCTTCGATCGCCTCGTCGATGAGGTCGGTGACCTGCGTCTCTGTCATGTCACGACTCCGTTCTGCCGGCGCCGATCGCCGGCCGCCATCTCGAAGGTGCAGATCTAGGGCCGTCGCGCTCATCAGTCGAATCGTTCGTTCTGATGCCGGTAAGAGAATTCGTGAATGGCAGCCGAACCGATGCTCCTGGCGCACCTCGAGACGTTCGTCGAGGTCGCGCGGCGCGGCAGCCTCGGGCGGGCAGCCGAGGCCCTGTTCGTCACGCAGCCCGCGCTCACCGCGCGCATCAAGGCGCTCGAGGCGGACGTCGGCACCGCGCTCTTCACGCGCTCGACGCGCGGGCTCCGCCTCACCGACGCGGGCCGCGCGCTCCTCCCCTACGCGGAGCGCACGCTCGCGCTCGTCGAGGAGGGCCGCCGCGCCTTGCGCGACCTCGGCGACAGCGCGTCGGGCACGCTCGTCATCGCCGCGGCGCCCGCGGTGAGCACGTACCTCCTCCCCGGGATCCTCCGCTCGTTCGAGCGCGCGTTCCCGCGCGTCCGGCTCGGCGTGCGCACGGGCCACACCGAGGAGGTGCTCGACCTCGTGCTCCGGCGCGAGGCGGACCTCGGGATCGGCCGGCCCGTGCGGCACCCGGGCGCGGAGCTCATCCCGGTGTTCGACGACGAGCTCATGCTCGTGGCGGCCGCAGGCCATCCGTTCGCGAAGCGCGGCCGCGTGCGGCTCGTGGACCTCGCGGCCGAGCGGCTCATCCTCTTCGACCGCTCGTCCTCGTACTACGAGCTCACGAGCTCGCTCTTCCGCCAGGCCGGCGTCGTGCCCGCGAGCACGATGGAGCTCGACAACGTCGAGGCCGCGAAGAAGATGGTCGCCGAGGGGCTCGGCGTCGCGCTCCTGCCGCGCATGGCGCTCGCGGCGGAGCTGAGGGCGCGCACGCTCCGCCCGGTCACGGTCGCCGGCGCGCCGGCGGTGAAGCGCCCGATCGTCGCGATCCGCCGCCGCGACGCGGGCGCGCCGATGGGCCCGGTCGCGGAGTTCCTCCGCTGCCTCGAGGTGCTGCGCCGCTAGCGCGCGCGAGCGTGCGAACATGCCGCCGTGGACACGCGCGGCGCGTTCCGCCTCCCGGAGACCGTGTACCTCGACACCGCGACGTGGGGCCTGCCGCCGGCCGCGTGCGCCGACGCGATGCGCGCGGCCCTCGACGCGCAGCAGGCCGGGCGCGCGCGGTGGGTCGAGGACTGGGACCGGCCCGCGGAGTCATGCCGCACGGACTTCGCGTCGCTCATCGGCGCGGCGGCGAGCGACGTCGCGCTCCTCCCCGCGTCGTCGGTGGGCGTCGGGCTCGTCGCGGAGCGCCTGCGTCCGGGCGACGACGTCGTCGTTCCCGCGGACGAGTACACCTCCGTGCTCTTCCCGCTCCTCGTCGCGGCGCGCGCGGGTGTGCGCGTGCGGCAGGTCGCGTTCGACGAGCTCGCGGACGAGGTCCGGCGCGGCACGCGCCTCGTCGCGTTCAGCCTCGTGCAGATGCAGACGGGGAAGGTCGCGCCGGTCGCGAGCATCCTCGACGCTGCGGAGGCGGCCGGCGCCGAGGTGCTCGTCGACGCGACACAGGCGCTGCCGTTCGTCGACGTGCCGGCCGCGCGCGTCCACTACCTCGTGTGCTCCGCGTACAAGCACCTCCTCTCGCCTCGCGGGGTCGCGTTCCTCTACGTGCGCGCCGACCGCCACGACGCGCTCGAGCCGTGGAACGCGAACTGGCGCGCCGCGGACGACCCGTACGGCCGCTACTTCGGCGGGCCGCTCACCCTCCGGTCCGGCGCGGCGCGGTTCGACGTCTCCCTCGCGTGGCTCCCCTGGATCGGCGCGCGCGAGTCGCTCCGGCTCCTCGCCGGATGGAAGCGCGACGGCACCCTCGCGGAGCCGCTCGCGCTCGCGCGGGCGCTCGCGCGCGAGACGGGGATCGCCCCGGCGGGCGCCACCCTCGTGTGCGTCCCCGTCGCCGAGGCCGTGCGCGCCGGCGAGGCGCTCGAGGCCGCGGGGATCCGGGCGTCGGTGCGCGGCACGTCGGTGCGCTTCGCGCCGCACGTGTACAACGACGCGTCGGACGTGCACCGCGCCGCCGAAGCGCTCCGCGCGGTCGCGGCGGTCCACGCGTGACCGCGAAGCGCACCTCGCTCGACAAGGACAAGATCAAGGTCCTGCTCCTCGAGTCGGTGCACCCGAGCGCGGTCGAGGCGTTCAAGGGCGAGGGGTACACGAACATCGAGGCACATGCGGGTTCGCTCCCGGAGCGCGAGCTCGCCGAGCGCCTGCGCGGCGCGCACATCGTGGGCGTCCGGTCGCGGACGCGGCTCACGGCCGACGCGCTCGCGGGCGCGGACCGCCTCATGGCGATCGGCTGCTTCAGCGTGGGGACGGACCAGATCGACCTCGTCGCCGCCGAGGAGCGCGGCATCCCCGTGTTCAACGCGCCGTACTCGAACACGCGGAGCGTCGCCGAGCTCGTGCTCGCCGAGGTCATCCTGCTCTCGCGCGGCATCGCCGAGCGCAACGCCGCCGCGCACCGCGGGAAGTGGCTGAAGACGGTGGGCGGCGCCACCGAGGTGCGCGGGAAGACGCTCGGGATCGTGGGCTACGGGCACATCGGGACGCAGGTCGGCGTGCTCGCGGAGGCCCTCGGGATGCGCGTCCTCTACTACGACATCGAGCCCAAGCTCGGGCTCGGCAACGCCGCGCGGGTGACGTCGCTCGACGAGCTCCTCGCGCAGTCCGACGTCGTCACGCTCCACGTGCCCGACACGCG
>DASSSF010000090.1:0-13814 GCA_035708565.1 Candidatus Limnocylindria bacterium | reverse complement strand
CGGGGCTACGCCTCCATGGACTACGAGCTCCTCGAGTACCGCCGGTCGAAGCTCGTGAAGCTCGACATCCTCCTGAACGGGGAGAAGGTGGACGCCCTCTCCCTGATCGTCCACCAGGACAGCGCGTACGTGCGGGGGAGGGACGTGAGCGAGCGGCTCCGGAAGCTCATCCCGCGCCAGATGTTCGAGGTGGTGATCCAGGCGGCCATCGGCTCCAAGGTCATCGCCCGGGAGACCGTGAAGGCGATCCGGAAGAACGTCCTCGCCAAGTGCTACGGCGGCGACATCACGCGGAAGCGGAAGCTCCTCGAGAAGCAGAAGGAAGGCAAGAAGCGGATGAAGATGGTGGGCCAGGTCGCCATCCCGCAGGAGGCCTTCCTCGCGGTGCTGCGGCTCAAGGACGAGAGCGCATGAGCCTCCGCGCGCCAAAGGCCGCTCTCGAGCACCCCGCGCAGCTCGTCGCGGCGACGTTCCTCCGCGCGGTGGCCGAGGGCGACGCGGTGGCCGTCTGGGAGCGCCTCTCGCGGGAGAGCCGCGGCCTCCTCGAGGGCCTGTACGCCGCGCGGTCGCGCGTCGCGGCGCACGAGGCCGCCGGCGTCGCGGCGGCGGACGCGCGCCTCGCCGAGGTCGTCGGTCCTCTCCGCGACGCGGTCCTCCGAGCGAGCGGAGGCCCCGAGCGCATCGGTGGGTTCGGCGTGTCCGCCGCGCGCATCCTCGACCGCCACACCGTGTTCGTCCTGCTCCTCCCCGACTTCGGCGAGGAGCGGATCGTGCGCGAGGACGAGTGGACGCCCGCGCACCTGCTCGCGCTCACCTACGAGTCCCGCGAGTGGGTCGTCGACCTCGGCCGCACCTCGACCCTCTCGGCCGAGGCGGGCCTCGTCGATCCGCTCGGGAGGGTCGGCGCATGAGCGGCATCGGGCTCTACGTCCACGTCCCGTTCTGCGCGGCGCGCTGCCCGTACTGCGACTTCGCGACGGCGCCGGCGCGCTCGCCGCTTCGCGCCGCGTACCTCGACGCCCTCGCCGCGGAGATCGCGCGCGAGGGCGCGGCGCTCGGACGGCCGCGCGTGCGGACGCTCTTCTTCGGCGGCGGCACGCCGAGCCTCCTCGACCCCGCCGAGATCGCCGTTCTCGACGACGCGATACGCCACGCGTTCGACCTGCGGCCGCGCGAGGTGACCGTGGAGGCGAACCCGGCGACCCTCGACCGCGCGCGGCTCGAGGCGTGGGCCGCGGTCGGGCTCACGCGCCTGTCGCTCGGCGCGCAGTCGACGACCGCCGCGGGTCTCCGCGCGCTCGGCCGCACGCACCAGCCGGAGGACATCCCGGCGGCGGTCGAGGCCGCGCGGAGCGTGGGCGCGGACGTCGCGATCGACCTCATCCTCGGCTGGCCCGGCCAGACGGCGGCCGACTGGCGCGCGGACCTCGCGCGCGCGATCGCGCTCGGCCCCGATCACCTCTCGTGCTACCCGCTCGAGCTCCACCTCGAGCGGGAGGAGGGCGCCACGAACTGGCCCGGCGGCTGGGCCGGCGTCGGGCGCTGGCGCCGGGACGCCGCGGCACGCCAGGACGAGGACCAGGTCGCGGCGCTGTACGAGGACGCGGATGCGGCGCTCGCCGCCGCCGGCTTCCGCCACTACGAGATCGCGAACTGGGCGCGTCCCGGGAAGCGCTGCCTCCACAACCTCACGTACTGGCGGAACGGCGAGTGGCTCGGCGTCGGCGCGGGCGCGCACTCGCATCTCGGGCAGGCCCGCACCCGCCGGCCGGCGGCTCTCGGCGAATACGTCGCCGCCATCCGCTCCGGCGCGCCCCGGCTCGCGGTCCCGGATGCGGATCCCGCGGTGGACACCGCCCTGCTCGCGCTCCGGCTCGACGGCGGGCTCGACCTCGCGCGCTACGCGTCGCGCTTCGGCGTGGACGCCCGAGCGCGCGTCAGGGCGGCGCTCGCGTCAGCGGATCCGAGCCTCGTCGAGTGGCACGGCGCGCGGGTCGCGCTCACGCCGCGCGGCCGCCTCCTCGCGAACGAAGTGCTGGTCGCGCTCGTCTAGCCGGCCGCTCCGCTGGCCGGTCCGCCGAACGGGACCTCATAGAAGACGATGGCGGCCCCGGTGATCCGCCCGGCCTCGTCGTGGAGCGGCCGCGCCGAGAACCGCAGCACGACGTCCGTTCCGTCCGCGCGACGCACGATCAGGTCGTCGTCGAAGGGCCAGCCGGCGGTCGCGCGTGCCGAGGGCCCCTCGCCGGGCTGGACCCGCAGGCCGGTGGTCGCGAAGCGGGGATCCCATGCCTGCGCCTGGTCGCTCACGGCGCGCGCGGGATCGATGGGCCAGCCGAGGAGCCGGTGCGCGACGCGGTTCACGAGGACCGGCAGTCGCCCGCGGTCGGTGAAGACCACGCCGACCGGCATCTGCTCGAGGAGGATCCGCTGCTCCTCGCTGAGGCGAGCGAGGCGGCGGCGCATCAGCACGGGCTCGGTGACGTCCGTCGCGAAGAGCACGACGCCGTCCACCCGCCCTTCGTCGTCGCGCGTCGGCTCGGCGACGTAGGAGACGTACAGCTCGCGCGCGCCGTCGTCGAGCGTGAGGCGCTGTTCGTTCGAGCGGACGCCTTCGCCCGTCACGTAGATGCGGTCGAGCCCCTCGCGGAGGTCGGCCGGCGCGAGCGGAAAGACCTCCGCGACGGTGCGGCCGGCGTACGGGCGCTCGCCGAAGGTGGCGGCGAACGCACGATTCGCGAGCACGAACCGGTGCTCGGGCCCGCGCGTCATCGCGATGAGGATCGGCGCGCGCTCGAAGAGGTACTCGAGGGGCACGTCGAGGACAGCTGTCTCGGACCCGAGCAGTCGCAGCGCGAGCGCCATGCGCGCGAGCACCGTGCGGCTCGGTGCCCGGAACTTCCTGAGGAGGACCGAGACCTGCTGCTTGGCCGCCTGCTCACTGATGCCGAGGCGGCCCGCGATCACCTTGTTCTCGTGGCCCTCGGCCACGAGGCGAAGCACCTGCTCCTGCCGCTCGGTGAGGGCCACCGGATCGCCCCACCGGCGGCCGTGCGGCGGCGAAACTGGGCGAGCGCGGTGCCGCTTCGGCGCTTGCGGCATCTGCTACGGGGACAGTACCGGCCGCTCGTGGGCGATGTTCGGGTCGCGCCGGGACGAGATCGCGCCGTGCCCTACCACTCTACGGACGGTGACCATATACCAAATCCCATGTGTCGCTGGTCACAGTCTGCTGAACCGGATCGCCCAGACTCCGTATCTATCCCGCACGGTGGATAGCGGGATGACAACGCCGGTCGGTCCGGAGGGGGAGCCACGTCCACGCGCCCGGCTCTCCATCACGCGCGCACAAGGGATCGGGTCCCTCGCCGAAGCCGTCCTCTCGAGCCCGCTTCGGACCGTGGTCGTCGCGCTCGTCCTCGTCGCCCTGCCCGTGGGCCTCGTCGGCATCGCCGCCGCCGAGGCGGCCGAGAAGCAGGCCGCGGAGGAGAAGCTCGCCGACGCGGAGACGGCGGCGCTGCGCACCGCGGATCGAGTGGCCGGGATCCTCCGGCACCTCGAGTCCGGCCTCGTCAGCTTCGCGGCGACCCCCGGCTTCCGCCAGGCCGTGGCGGCGAGATCGCCGGCCGCCGTCGCGACGGAGCTCGAGGCCAGCTACGCGCTGCTGCCCGAAGAGGTCCTTCGTGTGTTCGCGCTCGACCGCGAGGGCGTCCTCCTCGGGATCGAGCCGGGCGCGCCCGACCTCATCGGCCAGAGCTACGCGTTCCGCGACTACTTCGTCGGCGTGACGCGCGAGTGGCGGCCGTACGTCTCCGAGACGTTCGTGACGGCCGTCCAGGGCATGCCGCCGGCCGTCGCGGTCGCGGTCCCCGTGACGGACCCCGGCGGGTCCCCGATCGGGGTGCTCGCCGTCGCGATCGACCTCACGCGCGCCGGTACGGCATGGTTCGCCCGCGTACAGGCGTCGTTCGACGACGTGTACCTCGTCGACGACCGCGGACTCGTGATCACGCGCGCGGCAGCCCCCGGCGTCGACACGCGGCGTGACCTGAGCGCCGACCCGGCCGTGCGCGCCGCGCTGCGCGGCGCGGCGGTACGTGGCCCGGTCGACGACTTCGCGGGCGCCGGGCCGATGCTCGTCGCGAGCGCGCCCGTGTGGACCACTGGGTGGCACCTGTTCATCACGCACTCGACCGCGGGGATCGGCGAGGCCGTCACCCCGCTCCGGAACGCGCTCGGCGCCGTCTCGATCGCGCTCATGCTGCTCGTGCTCGGCGCGAGCCTCGGGATGTCCGCGTTCGCTCGGCGCGTGATCCACCAGCGTGGACGGCTCGCCGCGCTCAACGCGGCGCTCAAGGGCGCGAGCGAGGCGAAGTCGACGTTCCTCGCGAACATGAGCCACGAGCTGCGGACGCCGCTCAACGCGATCCTCGGCTTCTCGCAGCTCCTCGACGAGCAGCTCGGCCCGAAGGTCACCGAGCGCCAGCGCCGGTATCTGCGGAACATCCACGATGCGGGCACGCACCTCCTCGCGCTCATCAACGACGTCCTCGACCTCTCCAAGGTCGAGGCCGGGCGGATCGAGCTCCGTCCCGAGCCGACGACCACGCACGCCGCAGCCGAGCCGGTGCTATCCGCCGCGCGGGCGGCCGCGGACGCGCGCGGCGTCCGATTCGATCCGAGCGTCGAGACCGCGCTGCTCACGGTCGACGTCGGACGGCTGCGCCAGATCCTCTACAACCTCCTGTCGAATGCGGTGAAGTTCACGCCGGCCGGCGGCCGCGTCCGGCTCCGGCTCTGGACCGAAGGCCGCGATCTCCGCGCCGAGGTGTCTGACAGCGGGATCGGGATCCCTGCCGATCGCCAGTCGCGCGTCTTCGGCGTCTTCGAGCGTGTGAACGAGGATCGCTCGGAGTCCACGGGGACCGGCCTCGGCCTCGCCCTCACCAAGCGGCTCGTCGAGCTGCACGGCGGCGCCATCGGCTTCAGGAGCACCGTCGGCTCCGGCACCACGTTCGATCTGACGCTCTCGGGCGTGGTCCGGATGGAGGTCACCGGCGAGCGCGTCCTCGTGGTCGAGGACGACCCGCGCGCCGCCGACCTCACGCTCGCGATCGCGGGCGACCTCGGCATGCGCGCCGAGGTCGCCATGACCGTGGATGCCGCGCTCGACGCTGCGCGCCGCGCGCCGCCGGTCGCCGTGCTCCTCGACCTGCGGCTGGCCGACCGCCGCGGCGAGACGGTGCTGCGCGAGCTGCGCGAATGCGACTCGACGAAGGAGATCCCGATCGCGGTCGTGAGCGTCGAGGACGATGACGGAGCGAGCCGCGCGCTCGGTGCCGATGAGCACTTCACGAAGCCGGTCGACCGCGACCGCCTGTCCCGATGGCTGCGGCAGGTCGCGGGCCGTGCGGCGGTCGATCCCGCGGCGTGAGCAGCGTTCGAACGGCGGACGAGGCGAGCGCAGTGGTGCCGGGCGAGTGACCGCGGTCCAGCTCGTCCAGTGGCTCACGAACGGGCTCTTCCTGCTCCTCATGGTGCTCGTCGTCGCGAGCGCCGCGCGTTACCGGAGCCGGCTCGCGGTCGACGCGGCGATCCTGTTCGGCGTCCTCGGCGTCACCGTCCTGCAGGGCGTGGTCCTCACCGCCCTCGGCGTCCGCGGCGTCCCCCTCGTCGGCGACCTCGTCCTCGTGGCGGTCATCGCGCTCCCGTACCTGACGCTCCGCATCGCGAACGACCTCGCGCCGGTCGCACGCTGGGCGCGCTGGTCCTCGCTCGCGATCGTCGGCGTGACGGCGGCGGGCGCGATCGTGGCAGGACCCACACCGGGCTGGATCGCCGTCCTCCTCGCGGTCGCGTTCCTCGTCCTCCAGCCGTACGCGGCATGGACCTTCTGGCGCGCGGCGCGCCGGTCGGCCGGCCCGATGCGGCTCCGGCTCACCGCCGCCGCCGCCGGGACGCTCCTGCTCGGCGTGCTCATCGGCCTCGCGGTCGCGCTCCAGGGACGTCCTGAGGCACCGGTCGTGACGCAGGCGCTCTCGCTCGCGACCGCCGTCGCCTACGTCGTGGGGTTCGCCCCTCCCGCCATCCTTCGCCGCGCCTGGCGCGAGCCCCATCTTCGTGACTTCCTCGCGACCGTCGCGGCCGCGTCGTCGCGCGACCTCACGAGCGAGACGGTCGCCGAGCTCGAGCGCGGCATCGCGAACGCGATGGGCATGGAGTCCGCGCGGATCGTGCTCGCCGAGGACGGCGGCGTCGCCATCGGCGAGGACGACGCCGTGCGAGCGCTGACGGACGCCGCGATCCGGGCGCGCCGCGCGCTTCTCGAGTCGTCGCCAAGACGCGCCATCCTCGCGGCGCCGATCGCGAGCCCGTCACGCCTCCTCGGCGCCGTCGTCCTGTGCACGGAGCGCGCACTCGCCTTCCCCGACGAATCGATCGCGCTCGTCGACCTCCTCGCCGACCAGGCCGCGGTCGCGCTCGAGGGCGCGCGGCTCCGCGACGAGGCGCGCGCCGCGAGCCAGGCCAAGACCGAGTTCCTCGCGAACATGAGCCACGAGCTGCGGACGCCGCTCAACGCGATCCTGGGCTTCTCGTCGCTCCTCCGCGAGCAGCCGGACCTCGCGCCGGACCGGCGCGCGCGCTACCTCGCGAACATCAGCGAGGCAGGCGACCACCTTCTCACGCTCATCAACGACGTCCTCGACCTGACGAAGGTCGAGGCGGGGAGGATCGAGCTGCGTCCCGACCGCATGAGCGTCGCGAGCCTCGTTGAGCCGATCCTGGCCGCGATCCGCTCCGCCGCCGCCGCGCGCGGGGTCGCGCTCGTCGCGGACCTCGGCCGTCCGGCGGTCGTGCGCGTCGACGCCCAGCGCATCCGGCAGGTGCTGCTCAACCTCCTCTCGAACGCCGTAAAATTCACGCCTGCCGGCGGCGAGGTGCGGCTCCACGTGTCGGCGGGTCCCTCCGACCTGGACCTCGCGGTCGCGGACACGGGCATCGGGATCCCCGAGGACCGCCAGGACCGCGTCTTCGGCGTCTTCGAGCGTCTCAACGAGGATCGCTCCGAGCAGTCGGGCACGGGGCTCGGCCTCGCCCTCACGAAGCGGCTCGTAGAGCTCCACGGAGGCTCGATCGGCTTCGAGAGCGCCGTCGAGCGCGGCACGGTGTTCCGCGTGCGCCTGCCCGGGGTGGTGCGGGAGGCGAGCCTCGGCGACCGCGTCCTCATCGTCGAGGACGACGAGCGTGACGCGGAGCTCGTCGCGGCGCTCGCCGGACGGTGCGGCCTCCGGACCGAGACCGTCGGGAGCGTCGCGGCGGCGCTCGAGGCGCTCGCCCGCGGAGCGCCCGTCGCGGTCGTCCTCGACCTGCGGCTCTCCGACGGTCGCGGCGAGGACGTCCTCCTCGCGATCCGCGGCGACGAGCGGACGCGGTCGCTCCCCGTCGCCGTCGTCACGGTGGAGGACGACGCTCCGATCGCGCGCTCGCTCGGGGTCTCGCTCGTGGTCAAGAAGCCCATCGCCGTCCCGCTCGTCAGCGCCTGGCTCGATCGCGTCTCGCGCCCCGCGCTCCTCCACACCGCCACGACATGAAGGAGGTACGCCCGATGAAGGTCCTGCTCGTAGACGACAACGCGATGAACGTCGAGCTCTTCACCGACGTGCTCGAGGCCGACGGCCACGAGGTCGTGGTCGAGCGCGACGGGCTCGCCGGACGCGACCGCGCGCTCGGCGAGACGTTCGACCTCGTGATCCTCGACATCCAGCTGCCGCGGAAGAACGGCCTGGCCGTATGTCAGGAGCTGCGCGAAGCGGGGATCGATCGTCCGATCATCGCCCTCACGTCGTCGGCGATGCCCGATCAGATCGCCCGCGGGAAGGAGACCGGCTTCGACGCCTACCTCACCAAGCCGATATCGCCCGCGGCGCTGCGCGAGGCGGTCCGGCTGCACGGCGCCGTCCAGCGATGACGAGCATCCTGGCCCGGCCCGCTCCCGCTCCGATCGTGCTCGTCGTGGACGACGTCCCCGCGAACCGCGAGCTCCTCGAGGCGTACCTGACCGACCTCGGCTACGACGTGCGGCAAGCTGGCGACGGCTACGAGGCGCTGCAGGCGATCGACGCCGTGGAGCCCGACCTGATCCTCCTCGACATCCAGATGCCGCGCCTCGACGGGCTCTCCGTCTGCCGGGCCATCAAGGAGCACTCCCGGCTCCGCCTGATCCCCGTCGTGCTCATCACGGCGCTCGGTGACCGGAAGACGATGCTCGCCGGCCTCGAAGCCGGCGCCGACGACTTCCTCACGAAGCCCTTCGACGCGCAGGAGCTGCTCATCCGCACGAAGGTCCTCCTCAAGGAGCGGCTGCTCAACAAGAAGCTCGACGCGACGGAGACCGTGCTCGTGGCGTTCGCCCGTGCGGTGGAAGCGCGCGATCTCTACACGATCCATCACGCCGACCGCGTGGGCCGCATGGCGCGCGAGATCGCGCGCTCGGCCGGCGTCGTCCCGCAGGACCTCGCGTTCATCTACCAGGGCGCGATCCTCCACGACCTCGGAAAGATCGCCGTACCCGACATGGTGCTGAAGAAGGAAGGGCCGCTCAGCGACGACGAGTGGGCGCTCATGCGGACCCACTCGGAGGTCGGGGAGCGGATCTGCGCGCCCCTCCGCAGCACGAGCGACTTCCTTCCCCTCATCCGCCACCACCACGAGCGCGTCGACGGCGCGGGCTACCCGGACCACCTCGTCGGCGCCGCGATCCCGTTCGGTGCGAGGATCGTCGCGATCGCGGACGCGTTCGACGCGATGCTGAGCGACCGGCCGTACCGTCCCGGCCTCGGGCGCGAGGAGTCGCTGCGGCGGCTGCGCGCCGGCGCGGGTACCCAGTGGGACGCGGCGCTGGTCGAGATCTTCACCGGTCTCGTCGACTCACGGCTGTTCGACGACCTGGTCGCCGAGGCGTCGCCCGTCGGAGCGGACCGCTAGGCGGTGACGGCGATCGCGGCGGGGCGGCCGCTCCAGGCGCACGCGCTCGAGCTCGCGCGGCGGCCGGCCGCGCTCGCCCTCGCGCTCGCCCTCGTCGTGGGCATGCCGACGCTCGTCGCGACGGCCGCGTCGGTCGAAGCCGCGCGCTCCGAGCAGCGGTCCGCGGCGCTCTCCGCCGTCGGCGGTGAGGCCGCCGCGCTCGCGGCCGGTCTCGACGCGCGCCTCGGCGCGCTCCACGGCCAGCTCGTCACCGCGGCCGAGAGCCGGCTCCTGCAGGTCGGCGCCGCGCGCGCGGACCGGACGCTCGTCGCCACGGTGCTCCAGGAGTTCCACCCGCTCCTGGGCGACGCGCGCGTCCTCTTCTTCGTCGACGACCGCGGGACGCCGCTCGCGAGCGATCCGCCCGGGGCTCCGCTCGCCGAGGCGGCTCGCGCGGCCTACGCCGCGCCCTCGCGCGCGCCGGCCGTCGACGGGTCGCTGGGCGCGTTCGCGGCTCCCGTGCGAGACGGATTCGGCATGCAGGTCGGCTCGCTCGTCGCGACGTTCGCGCCGGGCGCGCTCGTCGAGGAGCGTGCCGGTGCCGACGTCGTCCTCATCGATGCGCGCGGACGCGCCTGGCGTCCAGGCGAGGCGCCGGCCACGGACCGCGCGCCGGCGCCGCCCGGCTCGCTCGCCGCGACCGCGCCCATCGGCGGCACAGGCTGGTCGCTCGCCGTCGTCAGGCCGGCGCCGGCGGCGCCGGGCCTCGGCGCGCTCGGGTTCGAGATCTTCCTCTTCCGCGCCGGCCTCGTCGCCGCGATCGCGATCGGCGCGTACGCGCTCGCGGTCGCGGTCCGAGCGCTGCTGCGCGAGCGCGCCGCCCTTGCGGCCGCGAACGCGCGGCTCGCCGTCGCGAGCAGGCACAAGACGGAATTCCTCGCGAACGTGAACCACGAGCTGCGAACGCCGCTCTCGAGCATCCTCGGCTTCGCCGCGCTCCTCGAGGAGCGGACCACGCTCGACGGCCGCCAGGCGCGCTACGTGCGCAACGTGCGCGAGGCCGGCGATCACCTCCTCGGCCTCGTCGACGACATCCTCGATCTCGCCGCCGTCGAGTCCGGAAGGCTCGAGATCCGGCGCGAGGACGTATCGGTGCGCGCGCTGCTCGCCGAGCCCCTCCGCGTCGCGCGCGGCACCGCCGAGACGCGCGACCAGCGCCTGGAGATCTCGGACGTGCCTGAGGACGTCGTGGCGGTCGATCCGCGGCGGCTCGGCCACGCGCTCGGCCTGCTGTTCTCGAGCGCCCTGGACGCGACCCCGGCGGGTGGCACGATCGGCGTGAGCGCCGCGATCGAGAGCGGGCACCTCGTGGTCGCCGTCGCCGACGGCGGACCAGCGGTCGCGCGCGAACGCGCGCAGCGTCTCTTCGACGTCTACGGGCGCCTCCGCGACGGTGCCGGCAGCGCGAGCGGGCCCGGGCTGGCGCTCGCGAAGCGACTCGTCGAGCTTCACGGAGGGGTCCTCCTTGTCGACGGCGGCGTCGGAGCCGGATCCGTCGTCACGGTGCGTGTCCCCGCGCGCGGCGAACGAGCGTGAGGCGGGCGCTCCTCGGTCTCGTCGCGCTCGGCCTCGCGTTCGTGGCCGGCGGCTCCGTCGCGGCCGCGGCGGACGGCGGCGAGGTCGAGGAGCCCGGCTGCGTTCCCGGTGCGACCGGCTTCATCGTGCGCATGTGCCTTTCGACGCCGCCGCCCTTCGGCGCGTCCCGCAGTGCGGCTGGCGCTCCGACCGTCGCCGTCGAGGCGCCGGTCGCCGGTCTCTTCCTGGACGCGATCCGGACGACCGTCGCGGACCTCCGCATCGAGTCTCGTGTCGGTTCCGTGGATCGCGCGGCGATCGCGGCGGCGGTCGAGCAGGACGTGCCGGCAGTCGAGCGCGAGTACGGACGCACCTTCGCCGCGCCTCCCCGCGTGTCCGTGTTCGCGACGGTCGCGTCGTTCGAGCATGCGCTCCAGGTGATCCATGGCTACTCCGCGGCGGTCGCGCGGTCCGTCTCCGGCGCCGGCGGGGTCCTCGACAGGGCGTCGCGCGCCATCGCCGTGAACTGGCAGCGCGTGGCCCACGAGCGGCCGATCACCATCATCCGCCACGAGCTCGTGCATCTCATGACGCGCCAGATCCTCGGCAGGGAGGCCGACGTGCCGGCATGGTTCGATGAGGGCCTCGCCGTTCTCGGACAGCGCGAAGCGGGCGCGTCCAAGACGGTGAGCGACGACCACGTGGCGGGCGCCGTCCTCGCCAGCCGGCGGCTCACCCTCGCCCAGCTCGTCACGGCGGAGTCCTGGCTGCGCGCCGCCGCGGCGGGTCCGGAGGCCTACGCCGTCGCGGGCGCCGCCGCCGACACGCTCCGGCGTGAGGCGGGGAGCGAGGGCGTCGTACGCCTCCTCGAGTCGGTCGGCCGCGGTCGGTCGTTCGAGGAGGCGTTCGCCGAGGTCACGCAGCGTTCGGTCGAGACGTTCGAGGACGACCTCGGCGCCGCCGTCTCCGCGAGGGCGCCCGCGGCGCTCAGGGTCCTCCCCGGCCGGGATGCCGCCGGGAACGCGACGTTCATCGCTGCCGGCTTCCCCGCGAACGCGCCCGTCGAGCTGGTCATCGAGGGCGCGTCGGACGACGGCCGCGCGTACCGCATCGCCTACGTCGCGGTCGCCGACGCATCGGGGACCGTGCGCGGCACGTTCGGCTCGACCGCGCCGCCCGGGACGTACGCGATCCGCGCTCGTGCCGGAGCGATCTCCACGAACACCGTCCTCCGGACGTCTTCCCGCTGACGTCCCTCACGGGCGCGCGCCTTGCAGCGACGGGCGCGACGCGCTATGCCGTACCGGACCGCGCGCGACGTGAAAAGGTGACGACAGGGAGGACCGATGGACAAGGAACGAGAGAACTGGGGCGACGAGGAGAGCGAGCAGCCCGGCTGGGGCGAGGAGCCCGGAGCCACGCCGGCGGGCGGCGACGCGGGGATGAGCGGCATGCGTGACCGCGGCGCGTCGAGCGCCGGCATGGGCGGCGGGGCCGGCGCGGGCGGCGCCCGGAAGAAGACCACGTCGCGGGGCGGCGGAGCGCGGAAGCGCACGTCGTCGGCCGGCGGCGCGCGGAAGAAGACCACCGCCCGCGGCGCTACGCGGAAGAAGACGACCTCGCGCGGCGGTGCCCGGAGGAAGACCACCGCTCGCGGCGGTGCCCGGAAGAAGACGACCTCGCGCGGTGGCGCGCGGAAGAAGACGACGCGCCGTGCCGGCGCGGGCCGCAAGACCACGCGGCGCTCGACGGGCGGCCGCAAGACGACCCGCCGCGCCGCGGGGGCGCGGAAGAGCACGTCACGCGGTCGGAAGACGACGCGTCGCCGGCGCTAGCGAGCGCTCCGGCAGGAACAGGAGGGCCGCCCGCGAGGGCGGCCCTCGCCTTTTCCCCCTAGTTGCGCTTCCCGCGGCCCATCCCGGGCTTGCGCCCGTGGTTCGCCTTCTTGGAGCGCCAGCCGAGCTTGCCGGTCGTCTTCTGCTTGCGCTGTCCCTTGCCCATGCGCTACTGCCCTCCCGTGTGCACCGGTCGTCCGAAGAGATGGAGCTGCAGCGCGCGCGTGGGCGGCGCGATGAGCTCGGTCACGAGCCATTGTCCTACCGATGCGCCGTCGGCGTCCTCAGGGAGGCCGACGCGCGCGCGGGCGCTCGCGAGATGCCGCTTCGCGGCGCGCGCGTCGCACCCGAACAGCCGGGCGGACTCGGCGAGCGGCCGCTCGAGCGCGTCGCGGAGCACGAAGAGCCCGAGCTCGGTGCCGCGCAGCGCATGACGCCCCACGAGGTCGCGCAGACCGGCGCCGAACAGCCGTCCGTCGGCGACCGCGCGCCTGATCTCCGCCGCCGGCCCGCCGTCGAGCTCCGCGATGCGGAGCAGCGCGGCGACCTCCGCCTCGGGCACCTGCCGGGCCTCGCCGAGGCTCGCCAGGAAGCGCTGCACGACGACCTCGTCCGAGACGCGCGCCGCTCCGGTGCGCGGCAGCGTCGCGACGCGCTCGAGCGCCGCGGTCAGGTCCCGCCGCAGGCCCTCGAGGTCGGCGAAGCGGACGACGTCGACGACCGCCGGATCGCCGAGGAGGATCCGCGAGACGGCGCGCTCGCGCTCGGCGACGAGGATCACCGGGATGCCGTGCTGGCGCGCGAGCTCCACCTCGATCCCCACGCCGAACGACGGCACGCCGGCGTAGCCGATGAGGACCGCGGCCCCGGTCACGTGTGCCCGGTCGATCTCGTACACGGTGCGCGCGTCGAGGTGCGCCGCGGCGACCGGGTCGGTCGCGCGGTGGGGAAGGTACGGGCGGAGCCCGGCGCGCGACGCGATCTCCGCGAGCACCTCGTAGAAGAGGCGCAGAGGCGCCGCGTCGGCCGCGCCCGTGAGCGCGCCCGAGATGTACGCCTCGCCGAGGAGGGTCGTCCGCTCGTCCAAGGGAGAGCAATGATGGCCGCGGCGTCAAGCCGCGATGGGGTAACGTCGCGCCGTGGACGTCCGCTTGAAGGAGAGCCTGCGGCGCCTGCCGCTGTTCTCGAAGCTCGCGGACGCGGAGCTCGATGAGCTCGCTTCGCGCATGCGGCAGAAGTCATTCAAGCGCGGCGACACCATCTTCCGGAAGGACGATCCCGGGACGCACCTCTACCTCGTCCTCGAGGGCGCGGTGAAGATCGCGCTGCCGGGAGAGTTCGGGCAGGAGGCGCTGGTCGCGCTCGTGCGCGAGGGCGAGCACTTCGGCGAGCTCGCGCTCTTCGACCGGAGCCCGCGCTCGGCGACCGCGGTCGCGCTCG
>DASSSF010000089.1:0-39510 GCA_035708565.1 Candidatus Limnocylindria bacterium | reverse complement strand
TAGTCCACGGCGAGCGTCGCGCCCAAGCGGCGTGCGAGCGCGAGACGGTAGTGGTTGTTGTCCGTCACCGTCACGTAGCGCGCGCCGACGAACTTGCACACCGCGGCGGCCATGACGCCGATCGGACCGGCTCCGGTGATGAGCACGTCCTCGCCTGCGAGCTCGAACGACAGCGCGCTGTGCACGGCGTTCCCGAGCGGGTCGAGGCACGCGCCGATCTCGTCCGCCATGCCGGGCGGCAGGACGTACGCGTTCACGGCCGGCACGACGACGTGCTCCGCGAAGGCGCCGTCGCGCTGCACGCCGATCCCCTGCGCGTTCCGGCAGAGGTGCCGGCGCCCCGCGCGGCAGTTGCGGCAGTGACCGCAGGTGACGTGTCCCTCCACCGCGACGCGCTGCCCGACCTCGAAGCCCGCGACCTCGCTCCCGATGTCCACGACCGCGCCCATGAACTCGTGGCCGATCGTGAGCGGGACGGGGATCGTGCGCCTCGCCCACTCGTCCCAGCTCCAGATGTGGAGGTCCGTGCCGCAGATCGACGTGTAATGGACGCGCACGAGAAGGTCGTTCGGGCCGATCGCCGGACGCTCGACGTCCTCCATCCAGATCCCGGGCTCAGCCCGGCTCTTGCGGAGCGCGCGCATCAGGCGACGATGCCGAGCGCGCGGCCGACCTTCGCGAACGCCGCGACGGCGCGGTCGACGTGCTCGGGCTCGTGCGCGGCCGAGAGCTGCACGCGGATGCGCGCCTGGTCCTTCGGCACGACCGGGAACGAGAACGCGATGACGTAGATGCCCTCCGCGAGGAGGCCGTCGGCGAGCCGTGTCGCGAGCACCGCGTCGCCCAGCATCACCGGCACGATCGGGTGGTCGCCCGGCACGAGGCGGAAGCCCGCGCGGGCCATGCCCTCGCGGAAGCGCTTCGCGTTCGCGAAGAGCTTCGTGCGCAGGTCCGAGGCGCTCTCGAGCAGGTCGAGGACCGCGATCGACGTCGCGGTGATGACGGGCGCGAGCGTGTTGGAGAAGAGGTACGGCCGCGAGCGCTGCCGCAGCAGTTCGACGACGTCCCTGCGGCCGCTCGTGTACCCGCCCGAGGCGCCGCCGAGCGCCTTGCCCAGCGTGCCGGTGATCACGTCGACGCGGCCCATGACGCCGCGGTGCTCGTGGCTGCCGCGGCCACGCCCGCCCATGAACCCGACGGCGTGCGAGTCGTCGACCATCACGAGCGCGCCGTGGCGGTCGGCGAGGTCGCAGATGCCGCGCAGGTCCGCGACGATCCCGTCCATCGAGAACACGCCGTCGGTCGCGATGAGACGGAAGCGAGCGTCCTTCGACGCCTCGAGCTGGCGCTCGAGGTCGGCCATGTCGTTGTTCGCGTACCGGTAGCGCTTCGCCTTCGAGAGGCGGATGCCGTCGATGATCGAGGCGTGGTTGAGGGAGTCGCTGATGACAGCGTCCTCCTCGCCGAGGATGGTCTCGAAGAGGCCGCCGTTCGCGTCGAAGCAGGATGAGTAGAGGATCGTGTCCTCGGTCCCGAGGAAGCGCGTGAGCCGATCCTCGAGCTCCTTGTGGATCTCCTGGGTGCCGCAGATGAAGCGCACGCTCGACATGCCGTAGCCCCAGCGCTCGAGCGCCGCGTGCGCGGCCTCGACCACCTTCGGGTGGTCCGAGAGGCCGAGGTAGTTGTTCGCGCAGAAGTTCAGCACCTCGCCGTCCGCGACGGCGATCTCGGCGCCCTGCGGCGAGCGGATGACGCGCTCGCGCTTGTACAGCCCGCTCTCGCGCACCGCGGCGACCTCGCCGCGGAGGTGCCCGAGGAAGCGATCCCTCACGGCGCCATCATCGGCCGGATCGCGACGACGCGCTCGTTCCCGGCGAGGTCGCGGATGGTCCGGCCGCCGTGCTCCGCGGCGAGCGCACGCGCCTGCGGCGGGTCGCACTCGAAGAACGCCTCCCCGCCCGGCACGAGCACGCGCGGCAGGTCCGCGATCGCGCGGCGGATGAGCGCGAGCCCGTCCGGCCCGGCGAGGACCGCGACGCGCGGCTCGAACGCGAGCGAGGCGCGCTCGCCGACCCACCGCTCCACCGAGTCGTCGGTCAGGTACGGGAGGTTCGCCGCGACGACGTCGACGCGCTCGACGATCGGCGCGAGCAGATCGCCCTGCCGCAGCTCGACGCGGTCCGCGACCCCGTGGCGGCGCGCGTTCTCGCGCGCGACGTCGAGCGCATCGGCCGACACGTCCGTCGCGATCACGCGCGAGCCCGGCTCGTGCACCGCGAGGGCGACCGCGACCGCGCCGCTCCCCGTGCCGACGTCGGCGACGAGCCGGGCACCGCTCGCGCGCACCGCGTCCACGAGCGTCTCGGTCTCGGGCCGGGGGATCAGCACCCTCGGGTCCACGGCGAGCTCGAGCCCGTAGAACTCCTTCCAGCCGCGGATGTACGCGACGGGCTCGCCCGCGGCGCGGCGCTCGACGTAGCCGCGGAACCGCGCCGCGCCCTCGGGCGTGACCTCCCGCTCCGGATGGGCGAAGAGCAGCGCCTTGTCGACGCCGAGCGCGAACGCGAGGAGCACGTCCGCGTCGAGCGCCGCGATCCGGGCGAGCGCGTCCCTGCGGAGGCCGGCGACCGTCGCCACGCGGGTATCTTGCGCGCGTGGTGCGCCTCGAGGACGTGCTCGCCGCGCGCGCCGTCGTCGACCGCCACCTCATGAGATCGCCGCTCGAGCGGTCGCCGCTCCTCGAGGCGGAGCACGGCGTCCCGGTGCTCCTCAAGCTCGAGAACACGCGGCCGACGCGGTCGTTCAAGGTCCGCGGGGCGCTCAACCGGATCGCGGCGCTCGACGCGGCCGCGCGGAGGCGTGGCGTCGTCGCCGCGTCCGGAGGGAACCACGCGCAGGGCGTCGCGTACGCCGCGTTCGTGCTCGGCGCGCCGTCGACGGTCGTCATGCCGGAGACCGTGGCGCCCGCGATCGTGCGCACGTGCCGCGCGTACGGCGCGGAGGTGCTCCTGCGCGGGACGATCTACGACGACACGGTCGCGCTCGCGCGCGAGATCGAGCGCGACCAGGGCCGCACGTTCGTGCATCCCTACGGCGACCCGCTCGTGATCGCCGGCCAGGGCACCGTCGGGCTCGAGATCGTCGAGGACGCGCCCGACGCCGCGACGGTCGTGGTCCCGATCGGCGGCGGCGGGCTCATCGCGGGGGTCGCGCTCGCCGCGAAGGAGCGGTCGGGTGGGCGGGTGCGGGTCGTGGGCGTGGAGCCGGAGGGCTCGGACAACGTGCGCCGCTCGGTCGCGGCCGGGCGGCCCGTGGTCCTCGACGCGCCGACGAGCGTCGCGGAGCGGCTCGTCGCCCGCAGCACCGAGCAGATCGTCGTCGACCTCGCCCGCCGCTACGTCGACGAGATCGTCACCGTGAGCGAGGACGCGCTCCTCGCCGCCGCGTACGCGTACCTCGACCGGCTCTCGCTGCTCGTCGAGCCGAGCGGCGCGGCCAGCCTGGCGGCCCTCGCCTCAGGCGCCGTTCCGCGCACCGGCCCGGTCGCCCTCGTGGTGAGCGGCGGGAACGTCGGCGTGGCGACGCTCGGGCGGGTGCTCGCCGGCCGCTGACCTGCGTCGCGCCGGCGGAAGGTCCAGAGTTGCGGCGTGCCCGCACGGACGGCACGGATCCGCATCCGCTCGACGGAGCGGGAGTCCGCGGTCGACATCACCGAGCGCGTGAACGAGGCGGTCCGCGGATCGCGCGTGCCGAGCGGCGTCTGCGTCGTGGCGAGCGCGCACACGACCGCCGGGATCCTCATCAACGAGAACGCCGACCCGGACGTGATCCGCGACCTCCTGCGCCGTCTCGCGCTCATCGTGCCGGTCGACGAGGAGGACCGGCACGCGGAGGGCAACACGCCCGCGCACGTGAAGGCGATCCTCGTCGGCGCGAGCGTCACGGTCCCCGTGAAGGACGGCGCGCTCGACCTCGGGCGTTGGCAGGGCATCTTCCTCGCTGACTTCGACGGGCCGCGCGATCGCACCGCGACCGTAACTGTGATCGGCGAGGTCGGCGCCTAGACTCGACCTCCTCGCAAAGGGGAGGCACCTATCTCGACCATCACGCTCGCGCAGCCGGCCGCCATCACCGCGCGTGACGCCGACCGGGCCCTGCGCACCGCGCTCTCACGCGGCGGCGACCGCGCCGAGATGTTCTGGGAGCGCCACCACACGCTGTCGCTCACCTTCGACGACGGCAGGCTCGAGGAGGCGAACACCGGCGTGGACCAGGGCGCCGGGATCCGCGTGCAGGTGGGCGAGCTCCAGAACTTCGCGAACGGCAACGTGGCCGGCCCGGACGACCTCATCGCGCTCGCCGGGCGCGCGGCCTCGGGCGTCGTCGAGGGCGCCGAGACGAGCACCGTCACGCCGCTCTCGCCGGACGAGCTCGAGCGGACGCACGAGGTCCTCATCGACCCCCGGAGCGTGCCGATCGAACGGAAGGTCGCGCTCGTGCGGCTCGCCGACCGGGTCGCGCGGGCCACCGACCCGCGGATCCAGCAGGTCACGGCCATGTACTCCGAGAGCGTGCAGGACGTGGTCATCGCCAACAGCGAGGGGCTCTACCGAGCGGACACCCGCGTGCGCACGAACTTCGCGCTCATCGTCGTGGCGAAGCAGGGCACGGTCCTCGAGACGGGCTTCGAGGCGGTGCGGACGACGCGCGGCTTCGAGACGATGAGCGACGAGGCGATCGAGGAGTGCGCCCGCACGGCCGCGCGCCGGGCGGCGCAGAGCGCCGGCGCGGAGCCGGCTCCCGCCGGGACGTACACCGTCGTCCTGTCGAGCGAGGCCGGCGGCACGCTCATCCACGAGTCGGTCGGGCACGGCCTCGAGGCGGACCTCAACCTCCGCGGCATGTCCGTGTACTCCGGGAAGATCGGTCAGAAGGTCGCGAGCGAGCTCATCACCGTCATCGACGACGGCCGGGACGCCGGCCAGCGCGGCACCGCGGCGATGGACGACGAGGGGACGCCGACCCAGCGGACCGTGCTCATCGAGAGGGGGATCCTCCGCACGTACATGAGCGACCGCAAGCACGCGGAGAAGCTCGGGATCCCGCGCTCGGGCAACGCGCGGCGGCAGTCCTTCCGCCACCTGCCGATCTGCCGGATGACGAACACGATGATCGCGCCCGGCGACAGCGATCCCGCCGACATCCTCGCGTCGGTGAAGGACGGGGTCTTCGTGCGGAAGATGGGCGGCGGGCAGGTGGACGTCGTGAGCGGCAACTTCGCGTTCGAGGTCACGGAGGCGTACCGCATCCGGGACGGGAGGCTCGCCGAGCCGCTGCGCGGCGCGACGCTCGTGGGTCAGGGCCCGAAGCTCATGAGCGAGATCGACATGGTCGGGAGCGACCTCGGCTACTCGACCGGAACGTGCGGCAAGGACGGCCAGGGCGCGCCGGTCGCGGACGCGCAGCCGACGCTGCGGATCCCGTCGGTCGTGATCGGCGGGAAGGTGAAGGACCCGTGAGCGAGCGGCTCGCGAACGACGCCGTCGTGGACCGCGCCGTCGAAGCGCTCCGCGCCCAGCGCGCCGAGCTCGGCGAGGTGTTCTTCCGCGAGTCGGAGACGTCGAGCGTGGAGATCAAGGACGGCGCGATCGAGAACGTCCTCGCGCACGGCGAGCGCGGCGTCGGCGTGCGCGTGATCGACTCGGCGCGCGCGGGCTTCGCGTACACGAGCGACCTCTCGCCGGCGGGCATCGAGGAGTGCGTCTCGTCGGCGCGCGCGATGGCGAAGGTGACCGAGCCGGATCCGGAGCTCCGCATCGCGACGTGGAGGGCCGACACGGCCGACCTCGGCATCTACGAGCCGCCGCGCGAGCGCACGCTCGAGGAGCGCGCGCGGCCGGCGTTCGACGCCGAGCGCGCGGCGCGCGCCTACGACCCGCGGGTCAGCGGCTTCCGGAAGACGACGGCGTTCGAGGGCGAGCTGGAGACGATCCTGGCCACGACCGCCGGCACGCGCGGGTCGTACCGCGAGGCGTGGTACGGCGTGAGCACGTCGGCCATCGCGACCGAGGGCGACGAGCGGCAGGTGGGGTACCACGGGGTCGCCGCCCGGCGCGCCGGCGAGGTGGACAGCGACGGGGTCGGGCGCCGCGCCGCCGAGATGGCGGTGGGCAAGCTCGGCGCACGGTCGCTCCCGACGCAGCGCATCCCCGTCGTGCTCGGACCCTACGAGGGGATGGCGCTCCTCGGCGCGATCGCGCCGCTCTTCTCCGCCGAGAACGTGCTCAAGGGCAAGAGCCTCTTCGCGGGGAAGCTCGGGGAGCGCGTCGCGAGCACGAAGGTGGGGATCGTCGACGACGCGCGCCTCCGCGGCGGTCTCCGGAGCGCCCCGTTCGACGGGGAGGGGACGACGACGCGGCGCCGCGCGCTCGTCGAGCGCGGCACGCTCGCCGGGTACCTCACCTCGCTCAAGACCGCGTCGAAGGTCGGCACGGAGCCGACCGGGAACGCGCGGCGCGGCTCGTACTCCGCGCCGAGCCGCATCGGGCCGTCGAACTTCTTCATCGAAGCGGGCGACGAGGACCCGGCCGCGATGGTCGCGCGGCTCGACAGGGCGCTCCGCATCACGTCGCTCCTCAACCTCCACACGGTCGATCCGATCTCGGGCGAGTTCTCCCTCGGGGCCGCGGGCGACCTCCTCGAGCGCGGAGAGCGGCGGTACCCGGTCCAGGGCATCACCATCGCGGGCAACCTCACGGCGCTCCTCTCGGCGATCTCCGCCGTCGGACGCGACCTCACGTTCGGAGGCTCGGGGATCGGGAGCCCCACGCTCGTCGTGTCAGAGCTGTCGGTCGGAGGGACCTGAGCCTCATGTCCTGGCGCGACCTGCTCCATGCCGATCCCCTGCCCTGGCTCCTCGAGCGGCGCGACCCCGCGGTGCGGCTCCGCGCGCTCCGCGACGTGCTCGACAAGAGCCAGCGCGACGCGGAGGTGCGCGAGGCGCAGGCGCGCGCGATGGGCGCGCCACCGATCTCGACGATCCTCAAGCGGCAGCACGCCGACGGCCACTGGCTCGCGCCGGAGACGATGTACGGCCCGAAGTACCAGTCCTCGCACTGGCAGAACCTCCTGCTCGCCGAGTACGGCGTGGACCCGGGCGACCAGCGCGTGCGCCGCGGGGCGCGCGCGATCCTCGAGGATCTCGCGAACGACCGGGGCGGCGTCGGATGGACGACGGAGCGCGACCACGGCGTGTCCTGCTTCTTCGGCAACGTCGTGCGCTACGTCTCGCTCGCGGGCTACGGCGCGGATCCGCGCCTCGAGCCGGTCGTCGAGCGGCTCGTCCGCGACGCGAAGAAGTACGACGCGTCGTGCTTCATCAACGACGAGCGTCCGTGCGCCTGGGGCTACGCGCGCCTCGTGTGGGGGCTCGCCGCGCTGCCCGAGGCCGCGCGCACGCGGGACGTCGAGCGCGCGATCCACCGGGGCGTCGAGTTCCTGCTCACCGTGAACATGGGCCCGGGGCGCTACAAGGGGGACGAGACGCCGAGCCATCTCTGGCGCCAGGTGTCGTTCCCGCTCTTCTACCAGGCCGACGTCCTGTTCGTCCTGCGCGCGGTCGACGCCGCCGGCGCGATCGGCGACACGCGCGCGCTGCCGATGATCGCGTGGCTCCTCTCGCGCCAGGATCCGCGCGGACGCTGGGCCGGGCGGGCGCCCTACGCGGACCGCATGCCCTCGCGCGTGGACGCGAGCAAGTGGGTCACGCTCCAGGCGGTCACCCTGCTGAAGCACGCGTTCCCGGCCTGACCCTGCGCCGTCTGCTCGGCGGGATCCCGCCGCTCCGCCAGGGCGAGGGCCCGCAGTGCTCGTTCCCGGCCGCGCTCGCGATCGCGTCGAAGCGCGACTACGGGCTGGCGAGGGCGGGCAGCGGGAGCGAAGCCGACGCCGATGCACGAGCGACGGCCGACCTGCAGAGCAGGTACGACTGGGTCATGGGCGCGTCGGGCGCCGCCTTCACGACGGCCGTCGACGCGGAGCGCTGGGACCCGCTCGCGGCGAGCCCCCGTGACGCCGCCACCCGGGGGCGCGCGGCCGCGGCGGCGGGCGTGCGGCTCGACGAGGTCGCGCCGCCGTACGACGACGAGATGCGCGCGCTCGTCCTCGACCGGATCCGCGAGTCGATCGACGCGGGCGTCCCGGTCATCGTGCGCGGGATCGTCGGACCGCCGGAGTACGGTCTCCTCGTGGGATACGACGGCGACGCCCTCCTCGCGCGCACGTACTTCGACAAGGGCCCGGAGCCGACGCGGCTCGCAGCCGACGCCCTCGCCGCGGAAGAGCGGGGCGCGCCGATCTTCCTCGACCCGGCACCCCCGGTCGACCGGACCCGCGCGATCGCCGCCGGGGTCGGCGCGGGCCTCGACGCCGGCGGTGCTACCGATGCGGCGATGGCCGCGTGGGCCGCCGCGCTCCGCGACGACGAGCGGTGGAAGGACCAGAAGCACGCGGGCGAGGCCGCGTTCGGCGATCAGGCGATGCGGACGATCCTCGCGGACCAGCGCCAGGCGGCCGCGCGCTTCCTCCGCGGGATCCGCGGCGAGCTGCCGCTGCGCGCTCAGGGCGACGCGCTCCGCGCCGCGGAGTCGTACGGACGCGTGGCCGAGCTCGCCGCGAAGCACGGCGTCGGGCCGTTCGACGCCGCCGCGGCCATGCGGTTCCTCGACCCGGGGCACCGACGCGGCTGGGCGAACCTGCTCGACCAGGCACGGAAGAGCGAGGCCGAGGCGCGCGAGGCGCTCGCGAGCGTCCGCGCGGCGCTTTGAACGACCTCCTCGCCGCCGCGCTCCTCGGCGTCGTCCAGGGGATCACGGAATTCCTGCCCATCTCGTCGACCGCGCACCTCGCGCTCGCCGAGCGCGCGCTCGGCCTCGACCCGTCGCGCTACGGGCTGTCGTTCACGGTCGCGCTCCACCTCGGGACGCTCGTCGCGGTGCTCATCTACTTCTTCCGGACGTGGCTCGAGCTGATCGTCGACGCGTTCCGCGGGCGATTCGGCCTGCTCATCCTCCTCGTCATCGCCACGATCCCGGCGGGGATCGCGGGGATCCTCTTCGACGAGGCCGTCGAAGGCCCGCTCCGCGACCCGATCGTCATCGCCGCGGCGCTCGCGATCGGGTCGGTCGTGTTCCTGCTCGCGGAGAGCATGGGCCGCGCGAACGAACGCGCCGAGCCGACGAGGCGCGACGCGCTCGTCATCGGCATCGCGCAGGCGCTCGCGCTGGTCCCCGGGCTCTCGCGATCGGGCATGACGATCTCGGCCGGCCTCGTCCTCGGCATCCGCCGCGACCAGGCCGCACGGCTCTCCTTCGTCCTCTCGACGCCCGCGGTCGTCGCCGCCGCCGCGAAGACGTTCCTCGACGCGTCGAAGGCCGACGCGCTCCTCGCCCAGCCGGAGCCGCTCGCCGTCGGGTTCGCCGCCTCGTTCATCTCGGGGCTCATCGCGATCTGGGGGCTCGTGCGGTTCCTTCGGCGCAACTCGCTCGCGTGGTTCGTGCCGTACCGCTTCCTCCTCGCGGCGGCGATCCTCGTGGCGCTCGCGCTCGAGGGCCTCGGCTGATCCTCCGCGAGGCGACCGCGGCCGACGCGACGCAGCTCGCCGAGTGCCGCTGGCTCTCGTCGGTCGAGGAGGAGGAGGAGCCGCGCGTCGCGCGCGACGAGTTCGAGCGGCGGTTCCGCGCCTTCGTCGGGCGCGCGCTCGCGAGCGGGCGGTGGACGGTCTTCGTCGCCGAGGACGCCAGCAGGATCGTGGCGACCACGTACGTGCAGGAGATCGAGCGAGTGCCGCGGCCGCGCGACCGCGTCGGGCCGTGGGGATACGTCACCGGCGTGTTCACGCGTCCCGAGGCGCGGAACGCCGGCGTCGGCCGGCGCCTCCTCGACCACGTCATCGCGTGGGCGAAGGCCCGGCCGCTCCACCTCCTCCTGCTCTGGCCGAGCGAACGCTCGGTACCCTTCTACCGGCGCGCGGGCTTCGTCGGATCGCCCGAAGCGCACGAGCTCGCGTTCACGGAGGACTAGATGGATCTCGGACTTCGCGGCAAGGTGGCGCTCGTGGCCGCAGCGAGCAAGGGTCTCGGTCGGGCGGTGGCGGAGACGTTCGCCGAGGAGGGCGCCCGGGTCGCGATGTGCAGCCGTGAGAAGGCTGCGATCGAGAAGGCCGCGAAGGAGGTCTCGGCGGCGACCGGCGCGGACACGTTCGCGGTCGCGGCGGACCTCGCGACCGAGGACGGCTGCCGGAAGTTCATCGAGGAGTCGGTGAAGCAGTTCGGGCGCATCGACCACCTCGTCGTGAACGCCGGCGGACCGCCGCCCGGCCGCTTCGACGATCTCGACGACGCGAAGTGGAAGGCCGCGGTCGACCTCACGCTCATGTCCGCGGTGCGCCTCACGCGCCTCGCGCTGCCGCAGCTGCGGAAGACGAAGGGCTCGATCGTGTACATGACGTCGACCTCCGTGCGGCAGCCGACGCAGTACCTCAACCTCATCCTCTCGAACGCGATCCGCGCCGCGGTCCACGGGATGATGAAGACGCTCTCGTCCGACCTCGCGAAGGACGGCATCCGCGTGAACGCGGTGCAGCCGGGCCGCATCGCGACCGACCGCCTCATCCAGCTCGACACCGTCACGGCGCAGGCGACGGGCAAGAGCGTCGACGAGGTCCGCGCGAACTGGGAGAAGAACGTGATCCCGCTCGGCCGCTACGGCGATCCGAAGGAGTTCGGCACGGCGGTCGTGTTCCTCGCGTCGCCGCGCGCGTCGTACATCACGGGCGTGTCGCTGCAGGTGGACGGCGGCATGCTCATGAGCATGTTCTGATGCGGCGTCACCGGTATCGGATCCGCATCGAGCGCGCGGGACGCGGTAGGCAGAGCTCTCCTTGACGGTCGAGCCGGGGTCGGCACGATACGGCGAGCGTCGCCGAACGGTCTGAGCGTGCGCGCGGGCGCGTTCGCCGTCATCTTCGACCACGACCGGCGCGTGCTCCTCTGCCACCGCCGGGACATAGACGCATGGAACCTACCGGGTGGTGGTGTCGAGGACGGCGAGGCGCCGTGGCAGGCGGCGACGCGCGAGGTGCGCGAGGAGACCGGCCTCGAGACGGAGGTCGTCCGGCTGACCGGCGTCTACTGGAAGGCCGACACGGGCGAGACGGTGTTCAACTTCGAGTCCCGCGTCGTGAGCGGTACGCCCCATGCGACGGACGAGTCCGATGAGGTGCGCTACTTCCCCATCGCGGCGCTGCCGCCGAACACGGCGCCGAAGCAGGTCGAGCGGATCCACGACGCGGCACGCGGCGGCGGGCCGTATCTCCGTGCGCAGGCCGGCCTGACGACCCGCGACGTGGTCGGGCGACGGTGACCGTGCGCGAGCGGCTCGCGCCGCATGTCTTCCGCCTCCCGATCGAGAAGATCCGCGCGGGCTACAAGAGCGACATCTACTTCGGCCGGACGAAGCTCATCCTCGAGCGCGACGGCCGCCGCGACCGCGTGACGATGCAGGTCTTCCAGAAGCGGAAGGACGCGGTCGTCGTGGGAACGGACCAGACGCTCGCGATCCTCCGCGTGGGCGCGGGACGCTACCGCGACCGCGAGCGCGCGTGGGCGCTCTTCGAGCGCTACCTCGAGGCCGAGCGCCGCCTCTACGGGCACTGGCTGTCGCTCCCGCGCGGCGGCTGGGAGGACTACGAGCCGGTCGCGCGCGAGGTCTTCGGCATCTCGCACGAGCTCGCGTCGCTGTGGGAGCCCGCCTGGCAGGACCTCGAGGTGCGCTCGCTGCGCGACGGCGACACGGCGCAGCCGAACGAGACCGTCATGCACATCGAGGGCGAGTACGCGTCCTTCGCGCATCTCGAGACCCTCTACCTCGGCGCGCTCACGGAGGGCACTCGCGTCGCGACGAACACGCGCGACGTGGTGCGGGCGGCTCGTGGCAAGCCCGTGATCATGTTCGGCGCGCGACACCAGACGCACGAGTCGCAGGCGGGGTCCGGGTACGCCGCGTACGTCGGCGGCGCGGTCGGCGTCTCGACGCAGGAGCAGGCCGAGTGGTGGGGCTCGGTCGCGCTCGGGACCGTTCCGCACGCGCTCATCGCGGCCTACGGCGGCGACACGACGGTCGCGACGCTCAAGTTCGACGAGCACGTCAACCGGTCCGACGAGGCGCTCGGGCACCTCACCGCGAGAGGCACACCCGAGGGCCACGTGAACGTGACGGCGCTCGTCGACTTCGACAACGACGTCGTGAACACCTCGCTCGGCGTCGCGCACGCGCTCGGCGCCCGCCTCTGGGGCGTCCGCGTGGACACGAGCGAGCGGCTCGTCGATCGCGCGCTGCTGCGCGACGTCGAGGAGCGCGCCGGCGAGGCCGGCGGCGACGTGCGCGGCGTGACGCCGCGCCTGGTCACGCTCCTGCGCGAGGCGCTCGACGCCGCGGGGTACCGCCACGTGCGGATCGTCGCGTCGGGCGGCTTCGATGCCGCGAAGATCCGGCGCTTCGAGGAGGCGGGCGTGCCGGTCGACGTGTACGGCGTCGGGAGCGCGCTCGTCCACGGCGCGGGCTTCGACCACACGGCCGACATCGTCCGCGTGAACGGCAAGCCGCTCGCGAAGGTCGGCCGCGCCTACTCGGATAGCGCGCGGCTCGAGCGCGTCGAATGGACCTCGCTCATGGATCCCTACTGGACCTCATCGACCTCGTCGTCCTGACCGGAGGGCTCGCGGTCGCGGGCTTCGCGAAGGGCGTCGCAGGAATGGGCCTTCCGCTCGTGGCGACGCCGATCCTCGCCGGCGTCTTCGGCCCGAGGATGGCCGTCGCGATCGTCACGATCCCGATCTTCGCCGCGAACACGCTCCTGCTCCTCCAGGGCTGGAAGCGGCTGAACGTCGTCCGCGTCGCGCTGCCGATGGCCGTCGCGAGCGCCGTCGGCACCGTCATCGGGGTGCAGCTCCTCGCGCAGCTCGACCAGCGCACGTTCGCGCTCCTCATCACGGCGATGGTCGCCGTCTTCCTCGCGCGCGGCGACCGGCTCCTCGGCGACGACCCGAACGCCGTGCGCGCGCGGATCCTCGGTCCGGTCGTGGGCCTGATCGGCGGGACGCTCCAGGGGACGACGTCGATCGCGAGCCCGGTCGTGGGCTCCTACTTCCACGCGCTCCGCCTGAGCCCGCGCGACTTCGTGATCGTGCTCGCCGCGATCTTCGAGCTGAACTCCGTCATCCAGCTCGTGGGCTACACCTCGCTCGGGCTCATGACGGCGGAGGTCTGGGCGATCGGGCTCGTCGGGCTCGTCCCGACGCTCCTCGCGCTCGCGCTCGGCATCTGGCTGCGCGGCCGCATGGACCCGGTGGCCTTCCGGCGGCTCATCGTCGTGCTGCTCGTCCTTTCGGTCGCGAACCTCCTCTGGCGGAGCTTCGCCGGCTAGCGGAACGCCTCGCGCGCGTCGAGCGAGCCGGGGCGGCGCCTAGACTCCGCCCGGGGAAGGTGGAGATCGCGCGCGGCGTCCACGCGGTCCGGCTCCTCGGCAGCAGGGGCTACCTGGTCGAGGGCGATGACGGCCTGACGCTCGTCGACGCGGGGCTCCGCGGGTCCGGCCCCCTCCTCCGCTGGTACCTCTCGAGGATCGGCCGCGCACCTGACGACATCGTGCGGATCGTCTGCACGCACGGCCACCCCGACCACATCGGGGGCGTCCGGGAGATCGCCGCGATGACCGGAGCCGGCGTGCTCATGCATCCCGCCGACAGCGAGCGCCTTCGCATCACGCTGCGCGAGGCGGTCGCGCGTCCCATCACCCCCGGGCCGGTGATCGCGTACCTGACCCGCCCGCCGGGCGCGGTGAGCGCGCTCGAGGACGGCGCGAGCGTCGCGGGGCTCGAGGCGATCCACACGCCGGGCCACACCCCCGGCAGCGTGTGCCTCTACTCGCCCGACCGGCGCCTCCTCATCGTCGGCGACGTCCTCCAGGTCGTCCGCGGCCGCATCTCGCTGCCGAGCCAGGTGTTCACCGAGGACATGGGCGAGGCCCGCCGCTCGATCGCGCGGCTCGCGGAGCTCGACGTGGAGATCGTCGCGTTCGCGCACTACCCAGCGTGGCGCGGCGGCGTGCGCGACGCGCTCCGGGCGATCGCGGCATGACCGAGCCGCGCACCCTCAACGACGTCGTCGAGGTCTCCGCCGAGCGATTCGGCGACAAGGCCGCGTTCCTCATCAAGCCGGCGTTCCGCACGCTGACCTGGTCGTACCGCGACCTCGCCGACGTCGTGCCGCGCGTCGCGCGCGTCTTCGCCGACGGAGGGATCCGCAAGGGCGACCGCGTGATCGTTTGGGGGGTGAACCGCCCCGAGTACGGGATCGCGTTCCTCGGCGCGCTGCGCGCGGGCGCGGTGCTCGTGCCGCTCGACGTGAATTCGCTCCCGGAGCTCGCGCGGAAGATCGCGGACCGGACGCGCGCGAGCGCGGCGATCGTGTCGGTGCAGACCCGCGAGCGCGCGCGCACGCTCGGGCTCCCGCTCTACGAGATGGAGACGCTCCCGGACCGCGCGCGCTCCGCGGCGCCGCTGCCGAAGGCCGACACCCGGCCCGACGACCTCGCGGAGGTCGTGTTCACCTCGGGGACGACCGGCGAGCCGAAGGGCGCGATGCTCACGCACGCGAACATCCTCTCCAACGCGATCGCCGCGACCGAGATCTTCCCGATCGGCCCGAAGCAGCGCCTCCTCTCCTTCATCCCGCTGTCGCACATGTTCGAACAGCTCGCGGGCTTCTTCTGCGTGCTCGTGGCGGGCGCGTCCGTCGTCTATCCCACGAGCCGCCAGCCGTCGGTGATCCGCCGAACGTTCCGCGAGCGGCGCGTGACGATGGTCCTCATCACGCCCGCGGTCGTGCGGTCCCTGCTGCTCGCGATCGAGCGCCGCGCCGAGGCCGAGGGCAAGGCCGCGCTCTTCGCGCGGCTGCGGCGGATCGCGCGGCGGCTCCCCATGCCGCTGCGACGCGTGCTCTTCACGAGCGTGCACCGCAACTTCGGCGGCCGCTTCCGCTACATCGTCTCGGGCGGCGCGGCGCTGGACCCGGCGGTCGGCGAGGCGTGGCGCGAGCTCGGCGTCGACGTGCTCCAGGGGTACGGCACGACGGAGTGCGCGCCCGGCGTCACGTTCAACCGGCTCGATCGGAACCGCCTCGGCAGCGTCGGCGTGCCCCTTCCGGGCGTCGAGGTGCGGCTCGGGGAGGACGGCGAGGTCCTCGTGCGCGGCCCGAACGTGTTCCCTGGGTACTGGGAGAACGAGGAGGCGACGCGCGCGGTCCTCGAGGACGGCTGGTACCACACGGGCGACCTCGGGGAGATCGACGCGGACGGGTTCCTCTGGCTCCACGGACGGAAGAAGGACATGATCGCGCTCCCCGACGGGCTCAAGGTCTATCCCGAGGACATCGAGAACGTCATCGCGGCGGACCCGCGTGTGGCGGCGGCCGCGACGCCGCAGCGGCCGGTGCTCGCGACCGTGGTCGGGCTCGAGCGCCCGAACGAGCCGGTCCACGTCCACGCGGTGTTCCTCATCAAGGACCCCGCCCTCGTCGCCGAGATCGTGCGCGACGCGAACACGAGGCTCTCGTCGAGCCAGCAGATCCGCGGCTCCACGATCTGGCCCGACGAGGACTTCCCCACGACGCCGACGCAGAAGGTGAAGAAGCGCGAGGTCACAGAGCGCGTCCTCGGCATGGCCCGCGGCGAACCGGGCGCGTCGGCCGCGGCGCGCGTCGAGCGGCAGGCGAGCGACGTCGAGCGGATCGTCGCGCAGACGGCCGGCGTACCGCAGTCGCGCGTCCACCCGGGCGCGCTGCTCTCCGCGGACCTCGGCCTCGACTCGCTCGGGCGGATCGACCTCCTCGGCGCGATCGAGGAGGAGCTCGGGACGTTCGTCGACGACGCGGCCGTCGATGCGAACGCGTCCGTCGCGGATCTCGAGCGGATCGTCGCCGCGGCGCGCGAGGCGAAGGTCGACACGGGGATCTACGGCTGGCCGCTCCACCCGTTCGTCCGCTCCCTCGGGCTGATGCTCCAGCAGGTCCTCGTGTACCCGCTCGTGCGCCTCTTCTACCGCGTGAAGGTCACCGGGCGCGAGCGGCTCGAGGGCCTCCGCGGCCCGGTCCTGTTCGCGCCGAACCACTGCCTGCACTGGGACAACGGCATCATCCTCACGTCGATCCCGCTCGGCTGGCGGTGGCGCCTCGCCGTGGCCGCGGCCGCGGACGACGTGTTCGGCAGCCGCCTCAAGCGAGTTCTGTCGTCGGTGCTCGCGAACGCGTTCCCGCTCGCGCGCGAGGGCGCGATCCGCCGGAGCCTCGAGCTGCTCGGCGCGCGGCTCGACCGCCGCTTCAGCGTCCTCATCTACCCGGAGGGCAAGCTCACCGTGGGCGGGCCGATGCAGCCGTTCAAGAGCGGCGCGGGGCTCATCGCGGTCGAGGGCGCGACGCCGATCGTGCCGATGAAGCTGAAGGTGAAGCGCCCCTCGGTGCTCGACGAGGGCGACCGCGCCGACTGGCGCGGGACGCCGGGCTGGCGCGGCGACGTGGAGGTCGTGTTCGGCGAGCCGCTGTCGTTCCCCGCCGGCACGGATCCGGTCGACGCGACGCGCAGGCTCGAGGCGGCGGTGGCCGCGCTGTAGGCGCCTCGGGGCGCTAGCCTCGCGCGCGCCGCGGCACGTGCGCCCGCGGCCTCGTCTCCGGCGCGTCCATCTCCGCCGTGATGAACGCGTACTTCACGTCGGCGCGGGCCGACGCCGCGGCGTGCGTGCCGTCCTTCGCGAGCACGACGATGTTCATGCGCGTGCCGGCGCTCTCGAGCGCATTGACGTCCCGGATCGCGGCGCGGGCGACGCGCGCCGCGGTCCAGCCCTCGGAGAGCCTGTCGACAGCGGTCTTCGCGGTCAGCGTGCGCATCGCGAGCTCGCCGAACCCGGTGCACGCGGCCGCGCCGTAGCGCGAGTCGCAGTAGTTGCCCGCGCCCGGGATCGGCGAGTCGCCAACGCGTCCCGGGTACTTGTAGGCCCAGCCGCTCGTCGTCACGGCGGACGCGAAGCGGCCCCTCCGGTCGACGGCGAGGAAGTTCACCGTGCCGAGCTCGTCGATGGCGGCCTTCCACACGATGCGCGCGAGGTCCTTCTCGCGCGCGATCCATGCCTCCGTCGTCCCGGCGTCGCCGAGGCGCTCGAGCCAGAGGCGTCTCGTCTCGGCGGTGAGGAGCTCCCCCGCCTCGGCCCCGATCTCGCGCGCGAAGCGCGCGGCGCCGTCGCCGGCGAGCATCACGTGCGGCAGGCGCTCCATCACGGCGCGCGCGACGGAGATCGGGTGGAGGAAGCCCGTGAGCGCCGCGACCGCTCCGGCCCGCCGCGTCGTCCCGTCGACGATCGACGCGTCGAGCTCGACCTCGCCGAGGACGTTCGGGTGCCCGCCGAGCCCGACCGTGCGGTCCTCGGGGTCGGCCTCCGTCACGCGCGCGCAGGCCTCGACCGCGTCGAGCGCGCTCCCGCCGGCCGCGAGCACGCGCATGCCGTCGGGCAGCGCCTTCGCGCCGTTGCCGCTCGAGACGATGGTGGGGATCACCGGCACCCTCGGCCTCATCTCCCCGTCATCCCGCGCACCACGCGGAACCCGACGGCGGAGAGGTCGTCGCCCGCGCGGAGGCGCTTCGCGACGTCGTCCCGGCCGCGCAGCACGCGGCCGCCGGCCCAGGTGTTCGTCCACTCGAGGGCGAGGACGTCCTGGAGGAGACCCGCCCTCGCGGCCTTCTCCCACTCGCGCTCGTCGGGCAGGCGGTAGATCCGCCCGGTCGAGGTCGTGAGCGAGCGGCAGTAGGCGACGGCGTCCGCCCAGGTGAGGCCCGTGGCGGGCTCGGCCCCGCCGGCGTCCTCGCGGAAGCGCGCGAGCTCGCTCCGCGTGACCGGCCGGCGCGCGATCGCGAACACGTTCACGTGCTCGGTCCGCGGGGGATCGCCGAGGAGCACGTCGCCCGCGGGCACGACGACGACGTCCGGCTCCTCGACCACCACGGCGACGACATCGGTCAGGCGCGCCGTGCCATCACCGCTCCGCGAGCGGGATCGTGAAGCCGAACTGCGTGCCTCCGCCCGAGGGCCACTCCGCGTAGAGATCGCCCTGGTGGTCGCGGACGATGCTTCTGCTGATGTAGAGGCCGAGGCCAGAGCCCGGCGTGGCGCCCGCGGTGGAGAGCCGGCTGAACCGTCCGAAGAGCCGCTCGCGCTCCGGCGGCGGGATCCCCGGACCGTAGTCGCGCACCTGCACGACGGCGCACGCGCGGTCCGCGCTCACGCCGACGGCGACGTCGATCGGCGTGCCGGGCGGCGCGTACTTCGCCGCGTTGCTCATCAGGTTGCTCACGACCTGGTCGATACGGTCCTCGTCGCCGCGAACGCCGATCGGTCGTCCCGGCAGCTCGATGTTGAGCGGGTGCTCGGCATCCGCGTTCCGCTCGGCGGCGCGCCGCACGACGGCGACGATGTCCATCGGACGGAGCACGGAGCGCATGCGGCCGGACTCGATGCTCGACGCGTCGGTGAGGCTGTCGATCATGCCGATCGCGCGCGCCGCCTCCTGCCCGATGAGGTCGAGCGTCCGCGACAGCCGCTCCACGTCGCGATCGCCGGTGCGCGCGGCGGCCCGGATGGCGACGAGCGGGTTGCGCAGCTCGTGGACGAGGACGTCGGCGTACTCGCGCCGCTGCTGGAGCTCGCGCTCGAGGTCCGCAGCCTGCGCGCGGACCCGCAGGCCGAGCTCGCGCATCCGGCCGGAGATGAAGCCGAGGATCGCGAAGCCGACCGAGCCGGCGGCGACCTGGCCGATGCCGAACACGCCGTCGCCGAGGACGCCCTGCCATTCCATCGTCACCGCGTCGATGAGCGCGACCGCCACACCGGCGAGCGTGCCGGCGCGGGCTCCGAAGAACGCGCCGGTGAGCGCGACGGGAACGAACGTCAGCGCCGCGGCGGCCTGGCCGATCGACCGGTACAGCGCGGTCGCCACGACGAGCGAGGCCGCGAAGGTCCCGAGGACGAGCCAGATGCGCAGGGGCTCGTCGAGCGCACGGTGGGTCAGCGCGCCGATCGCCGTGCCTTCTCCTCGTCCGCGAGCTGACGCCGGAGCACCTTGCCGATGATCGTCTTCGGCAGCGATCCGCGCACCTCGACCTCGCGCGGCACCTTGAACGGGGCCAGGCGCTCGCGGCAGAACGCCATGATGTCCTCGGGGGTGGCCGTCATCCCGGGCCTCAGGACGACGAAGGCCTTCACCTCCTCGCCCTTGAGCGGGTGCGGCACGCCGATCGCGGCGCCCTCGAGCACCGCGGGGTGCGCGGCGAGCGCCTCCTCCACCTCGCGCGGGTACACGTTGAAGCCCGAGACGATGATCAGCTCCTTCTTCCGGTCGACGATCGAGACGTAGCCCTCGGCGTCGACCGTCGCGATGTCGCCGGTGTGAAGCCACCCGTCGCGGATCGTCTGCCTCGTCTCCTCGTCCTTCTGGTAGTAGCCGTCCATCAGGTTCGGCCCCCGGAGGACGAGCTCGCCCGGCTCGCCGACCGGCATCTCGCGCGTGCCGGTGTCGAGGTCGACGATCTTCGACTCGACGTCCGGGAACGGGACGCCGATGCTGCCGACCTTCTGCTTCCCCTCGCCGAAGATCGGGTTGCAGTGCGTCACCGGCGCGGCCTCGGTCAGGCCGTAGCCCTCGACGAGCCGGCCGCCCGTCATCTCGCCGAAGCGCTTCGCGGTCTCGACCATGAGCGGCGCGGAGCCCGAGATGCAGGCCTCGATCGAGCGGAGGTCGTACTTCGCGGCCTCCGGCGCGTTGACGATCGCGTTGTAGATGCGCGGCGCGCCGGGGAAGATCTTCGGCCGGTACTTCTGGATGTCCTTGAGGATGCGGTGGAGATCGAACTGCGGCTCGAGGATGATCGCGGCCGCCGCCTGGACGGAGAGCGCCATCGCGACCGTGAGGCCGTAGACGTGGAAGAGCGGCATCACCGCCATGGCCACGTCCTGGCCGTCGCGCAGGTTCGTGAACCACGACCGGCACTGGAGCGTGTTCGCCACGAGCGCGCGGTGCGAGAGCATCGCGCCCTTCGGCACGCCGGTCGTGCCGCCGGTGTACTGGAGGACGGCGAGGTCGTCCGGCGAGACCGGCGCCGCGACGGGCTCTCCCGCGTCCGCGAGGAGCTCGCGGAACGCGACGGTGCCTTGGTCGGAGCGCCACGGCGTCCGGTGGCCCTCCTTCTTCTCCTTCGCGAGCGTGAAGAGGAGCCGCAGGACCGGCGGCATCTCCTCCTTGATGTTCGTGACGACGACGTTCCTCACGCTGGTCCCCGGACGTGCCGCCTTCACCACCGGGTAGAGGCGCGACAGCACGACCACCGTCTCCGCGCCGCAGTCGCTCAGCTGGTGCTGGATCTCGCGCGGTGTGTAGAGCGGGTTGCACGGCACGACGGCCGCGCCGAGGCGGAGCGCGCCAAAGAACGCGATGAGGAACTGGGGACAGTTCGGGAGCATGAGCGCGACCCGGTCGCCCTGCTTCACGCCGAGGCGGCGGAGCCCGGCCGAGAAGAACGTCGCGTCGCGCTGGAGCGCGGCGTAGGTCCGCTTCGCGCCGAGGAAGATCGTCGCGGTGGCGTCCGGGTGCGAGCGCGCGGCGTCCTCGAGGAGCGCGTGGAGCGGCACGTCGGGGTACTCGAGCGTGGCCGGGACGCCCTCGTCGTAGTGCGCGGTCCAGGGTCGTCCGGCGAGCGGAGCCTTGTCCTTCGGTATGACGCGGACCCGGTCGGCCATCTTCGCCCCTTCCTTCCGCCGATGCTAGCGGTCGGCCACGTGGATGGCCGCGACCCCGAGCACGAGCCGCTCGAACCGCACACGCGCCGCCCCCGCCGACCGCAGCGACGCGGCGAGCTCGTCGGCCGACGGGAAGCGCCGCACCGATCGCGGCAGGTACCGGTAGGCGTCGGGGTCGCCGCCGAGCGCCGCCGCGACGCGCGGCGCGAGGCCTTCGAAGTACGCGCGGTAGAGGCGCGCGAACGCGGCGTTCGGCGGGTTCGAGAGCTCGAGGACGACTGCCCGCCCGCCCGGCCGCAGCACGCGCATGAGCTCGCGGAGCGCGCCGCCGACATCGCCGACGTTCCGGACGGTGAAGGCGCTGACGATGCGGTCCACCGACGCGTCCGCGAGCGGGATCGCCTCCGCGCTCGCGACCACGGCCTCGAGGTCCGGCCGGCGGCGCACGGCCCGGGCGAGCATCCCGCGCGAGAGGTCGAGCGCGATCACGCGCGCGCCGGGCACGCGCCGCCGCACGGCGAGCGCGAGATCGCCCGTCCCCGCGCCGACGTCGAGCACGACGTGCCCCGGACGGATCTCCGCGAGCGCGAGCGCGCGCCGGCGCCAGCCGACGTCGGTGCCGAGCGAGAGCACGCGGTTGAGGAGGTCGTAGCGCGGCGCGATCCGGTCGAACATCGCCGCGATCTCGCGGTCGTGATCGCGCGCGGCGGGCATGCCGCAACGGTACGCTGCGGCCATGGCCGCGATCGCCGGACTGCCGCTCGTGCTCGCGGTCGTGCTCGTCGAGCTCGCGCTCGGCGGCGCGGTGCTCCTGTGGTGGCTCGACCGCGCGGGGAAGGCGCCCGACGGCTTCCGGAAGCTCGTCGCGGTGGTCGACCTCGTGGCGATCGTCATGGCGGCGGCGCTCGCGCCCACGTTCCCGCGCGGCGATCTCGCCGCCGCGGCGCAGCTCGCGGCCGGCCCGATCGCGTCGTTCGGCCAGGCGCTCGCGGTGGTCGCGGGCCTGCTCCTGCTGCAGGCCGTCGCCACGTTCACGCCGTGGCGCCGCTTCCGCGACGCGACCGGCATCGCCGCGGCGATCGCCGGCGCGGTCGCGCTCGGCGTCGCCGCGAGCGCCCGGCCCTCCGCGGCGGGCGTCGACGCGTACCCGGACCTGTTCGCGACCCTCGCGCTGCCGATCGGAGCGCTCGCGCTCGGCGGCTCGAACGCCGCGATGCTCCTCGGCCACTGGTATCTCGTCACGCCGAAGCTGTCGCCCGCACCGCTGCAGCAGGCGGCGCTCGTGGTGGTCGGCGCGGTCGTGCTTCAGGCGGTGCTCGTCGCCGTCTCGGTCCTGCGCGGCGAGCTCGCGGGGATCACGCAGACCGCCCTGTGGGTGGCGGTCGCGCTGCGGGTCGGGGTGGGGATCCTCATGACGGGCGGCGTCGCCCTCGCCGCGTGGTGGACCGCGCGGATGAACACGCAGTCGGCGACGGGGCTGCTCTACGTGGGACTCGGCTGCGTGCTCGCCGGCGAGGTCTCGGCCCGCGTCGTCTTCTACCTGACCGGAGCTGCCCTCTAGCCTTCGCGCGGCCCGAGGCGCCGCGCGCCGGCTACTTCTTCTTCCTCTTCTCGATCCGCTCGCGGTCGGCGAGCGCGTGCTTGACGGTGCTGAACCGGGACAGCGTGGCGCGGCGGTCCGCCTGCACGCCCTTCCGGAAGGAGGGGTCGCTCGCCGCGCGGCGGGCGCGGTCGGCGTCCTTGAAGGCGGCGTTCACGGTGCTCGCGAGCGTCCGCGCCCGCGAGCCGCTGCCGCTCCGCGACCCGCCCTTCTTCGGCGCGGGCCCCCCGGCCTTCGCCGCGGCACGCTCGCGCTCGGCGATCGCGTGGCGCACGGTCGCGAACTCGGACAGCGCTTCGCGCCGGTCGGCGCGGACGCGCCGCCGGAAGTCCGGATCGCCGGCCCGCTTGCGCGCGAGGTCCGCGTCGCGAAGCGCCGCGTCGACCGTCCGCGCGAGCTTCCTGATCGGCATCGCCGCACCTCCCCGCTGAGCCGCTCCGAACGTATCACCCGAGGCAAAGGGCCGAGCGAGCGCGTGCGACGATGGACGCGTGATCATGGTCCAGATGCGCGGCGGCCCGGGCGGCCGCATGCGCGAGACGCCGAGCGCCCGGCCGTCGTGGCGCGTGTACCGCCGGCTCCTCGGCTTCGCGCGGCCGTACGCGAGCCGGCTGGTGCTCTCCGGCCTCCTGCTCGCCGGGTCGACGCTCCTCACGCTCGCGTGGCCGCAGTTCGTGCAGCGGATCATCGACGGGGTCATCGCGACGGCCGACACGGCCTCGCTCGACCGCCTCGTCCTCGTTCTGCTCGGCCTCCTCATCGTGCGCATGGCGGTCGACTCGTACCGCGGCTACCTCGTCTCGTGGACCGGCGAGCGGATCATCGCGGACCTCCGTGTCCGGCTCGCGTCGCACCTCATGGGCCTCTCGCTCTCCTACTACAACGACAAGAAGACCGGCGAGGTCCTCGCGCACGTCACGAGCGACGTCACGCTCCTCCACTTCGCCGTGACGCAGTCCGTGCTCTCGATCCTCTCGCAGACGCTCACGCTCGTCGGCGGGGCGATCGTCGTGTTCACCATGAACTGGCGCCTCGCGCTCCTGACGTTCACCGTCGCGCCGGTGGTCGCGCTCATCGGCGTGTTCTACGGCCGGCGGATCCGCACCATGGCGCGGACCATGCTCGACGCGCAGGCCGACTCGATCGGCGTGCTGCAGGAATCGCTCGCCGAGATCCGGACGGTGCAGGCGTTCACGCGCGAGCCGTTCGAGGTGTCGCGCTTCCGTGACGCGATCGGCCGGCAGTTCGCCGCCGCGATCCGCATGACGCGCTGGCAGTCCACGGTCGGGCCGCTGATGTTCTTCCTGCTCTTCTCGTCGAGCGTCATCGTCCTCTGGTACGGCGGCCACCTCGTCATCGAGGGCGACCTCACGGTCGGCGAGCTCTTCGCGTTCATCCTCTACATGGGCATCGTCGCGGCGCCCGTGGGGATGCTCGCGAACGAGTGGTCGCGCCTGCAGCAGGCGTTCGGCGCGGCCGACCGCGTCTTCGACGTCCTCGACCGCGAGCCGGACGTCCGCGACGCGCCGCACGCCGTCCCGGCGCCCCGCCTCGAGGGACGCATCACCTTCGAGGACGTGGCCTTCCGGTACGGGAGCGGGCCGCTCGTCCTCGACGGCGTCTCCGTCGACATCGCGCCCGGGACGGTCGTCGCGCTCGTCGGCCCGTCGGGCGCCGGCAAGACGACCCTCGTGAACCTCGTGGGCCGCTTCTACGACCCGGTCGGCGGCCGGATCCTCGCCGACGGGACGGACCTGCGCCGCTTCAGCGTCGCGTCGCTGCGCGGGCAGATCGCGGTCGTTCCCCAGGAGCCGATCCTCTTCGGCGCGAGCGTGCGCGAGAACATCCGCTACGGGCGGCTCGACGCGAGCGACGACGAGATCCTGCGCGCGGCGGCTGCCGCGAACGCGACCGAGTTCATCGAACGGCTGCCCGAGCGCTACGAGACGCTCGTCGGCGAGCGCGGGGTCAAGCTCTCCGTCGGGCAGCGCCAGCGCATCGCCATCGCCCGGGCGATCCTGCGGGACGCGCGGATCCTCCTGCTCGACGAGGCGACGAGCTCGCTCGACAACGAGAGCGAGCACCTCGTGCAGCGCGCGCTCGAGCGCCTCATGCGCGGGCGCACGACGATCGTCATCGCGCACCGCCTCACGACGGTCGAGCGCGCGGACCGCATCCTCGTGGTCGACCGCGGCCGCGTGGTCGAGGACGGCACGCACGCCGAGCTCATCGAGCGCGGCGGGCTCTACCGGCGCCTGTACGAGCGGCGATTCGACGAGCCGCCGCCGGCGGAGCCGCCGGAGCCCCAGCGCCGCGTGGTGATGCGGGTCTAGCTTGCCGGCGCGCGCTCCGCGCGCGACGTGCGTGCGGGCACCGTCGCGGAAGTGCGGGGAGAGCTCGCGTCTAGCGCGCGGCGGTCCGCCTCCGGCGATGGCGCTGCGGCTCAACGTCCTCCTCGTCCAGCTCGGCCCACTCGCGGCCGGCGTAGAGCGCGGTCGCGATGACGCCGTCGACGAGAAGGAGCAGCAGGCCGCCGATCGAGAGGAGGAACGGCGCGGGCGGCGCGGCGGCCGCGGAGAGCTCGAGCGCGCGGAGCACGGCCGACGCGGCGAAGATCAGGGTCGCGACGAGCGCCGCGATCACGTCGATGCGGACGTAGCCGCTGTCCTCCTCGGCCGCGTCGCGCATCTCCGCGAGCCCCGTGAGGAGGGCGAGCGCGCAGAGGGTCGCCGTCCCGACCGTGAGCCAGTAGGCGCCCGCGACGAGGCCGGTCGTCTGGCGCGCGCCCCAGCCGCCCCAGGCCATGAGGTCGAGGAGCGTCGCGCCGAGCGCGAGGCCGATCGCGACCTGCCCGAGGAACGGGCGCGGCGCGAAGCCGAAGCGGCGGCCCTGTAGGAGCTCCTTCACGGGATCCTCATGCTAGTGCGGACGACCGTCCGCGCGCGCGGGGCGTCAGCACCCGGGCTCGCCGCCGCGCCCGCAGCAGTCGCGCGGCGGGAGCGCCGCGAAGCGGCGCGCGTAGTTGCGGAGGGTGAGCGCGAGGCGGCGCCCGAGCGGCAGCGGGCTCCGCCTGACGTTGCGCACGAACTGGCCGGGCGACCCGCGCACGTCAGTAGGATGCGCCCGATGAGCGACGAGGACCGTCTCGGCATCGACGACCTCGTGCGCACGCAGCCGAACACCGGCGAGATCATGGCCTCGGTCGCCAACTGCTGGTGGCGGTGCGGGCACGCGGGCCGCGCCGCAAGATGGCCGCTCGCCGCGTACTACGCCCGGCGCGTGCGCGGCCAGCAGCGGCGCCTCGCGATCCTGCGGCCGCAGCACGCCGAGCGCATCGGGCGGTTCGAGCGGGAGATCGTCGAGCCGCTGCTCGCGGCGTGCGCGAAGGGGGACGCGAGCGCGTTCGAGCGCGCGTTCGCGGCGGGCACCGACCTCGCGAACGCGATGCACGTGGAGACCGGCCACGCGTACATCCGCTGGGTGCTCCCGAAGGACCCGCCGCCCGACCTCGACCTCACGTGACGGCGCGTTACCGGCCCCGCAGCGGCGCGGTGTCCTTCCAGACGTAGCCGGTCTCGATCACCGGCAGGCGCGGCGCGTCGGACGATCCGCCGTAGACCGCGTCCTCCTTCTCGCGCTCGGCGACCCCGCCGAGGCGCTCATAGAACGCGCGCGCCGGCGCGTTCTCGCGCAGCACCCACACGAGGAGGCCGCGAAGCCCGGCGGCGTGGAGGCGGCGCGCGCTCTCGCGCATGAGCGCGCGCCCGATGCCCAGCCCCTGGTGCTCGGCGAGGAGGTAGATCGCGTACACCTCTCCCATCCCGGGCTCCCCGCGGGCAGGCCCGCCACCGGAGAACCCCACGACCTCGCCGCCACGCTCGGCGACGAGGACGAACTGATCCGCGGGCATCTCTCGCAGCCAGCGCTCGCGGGTCACCGCCTGCCGGTCGACGTCGAGGCGGTCCAGGACGCCGTCCGGGAACAGGCCGCGGTACGTCGTGATCCACGACTCGACACCGACGCGGGCGATGGCGCGCGCGTCCGCGAGGGTCGCGTCCCGGATCAGGAGATCAGGGGTGCGCGTCGAACCAGTCCGCGATGCGGCGGCAGTGGTCGACGCGGTTCTTGGGCTTGCCGCCACGCGTGAGGTCGTGGTTGTCCTCGGGGTAGCGCACGAACACCGCCTCGCGGCCGAGCACGCGGAGCGCGACGAACATCTGCTCGGCCTGCTCGATCGGGCAGCGCAGGTCGCGCTCGGCGTGGAGGATGAGGAGCGGGGTGCGCACCTTCTCGACGTAGGTGAGCGGTGAGCGCAGGACGAGCTTCTCGGGCTCGCGCCACGGCGTCGCGCCGTGCTCGCGCTCCCAGAAGTGCCAGCCGATGTCGCTCGTGCCGAAGGCGGAGATGTTGTTGCTGATGCTGCGCTGCGTCGCCGCGGCCTTGAACCGCTCGGTGTGTCCGACGATCCAGTTCGTCATGAATCCGCCGTACGAGCCGCCCGTCACGTAGAGGCGCGCGGGGTCGACCCAGCCCCAGCCGAGCGCGTGGTCCACCCCCGCCATGAGATCCTCGTAGTCCTTCCCGCCCCAGTCGCCGATGCACGCCTTGACGAACTCCTCGCCGTACGCGTGGCTGCCGCGCGGGTTCGTGTACAGGACCGCATAGCCGCGGCCCGCGAGGACCTGGAACTCCGAGAAGAACCCGTGCCCGTACGCCGCGTGCGGACCGCCGTGCACCTCGAGGACGAGCGGCCACTTCTTCGCCGGATCGAAGCCGCGCGGCTTGATGACCCAGCCCTCGATGCGCCAGCCGTCGGCGCCGCCGAACTCGACGCGCTCGGGAGCGCCGATCCAGCGGCTCGCGAGGAGGTCGTCGTTGAAAGACGTGAGGCGCCGCTCGGCGCCGCCCACCTCGCCGGCGACGACCTCGCCCGGATCCGTCGCGGTGCCGCGCACCGCGGCGTAGCGCCGCGCGTCGCTGTCGAGCGTGACCGCGACGAGCTGGTGCTCGCCCCGCGTCTCCGCGCGGACGCCGCCGCCCGACGCGTCGGCCGAGTAGAGGCCCGCCGTGCCCCGGTCGGACGCGACGAAGAGCACGCGCGAGCCGTCGCTCGTGAACGTCGCGGGGGTCGTCTGCACGTGTGCGCGGACGTCGCTCATCACGACGGAGCCGACGGTGCGGTCCCAGTCCTTCGTGAGGAGGCGCGCGTCGCCGCCCGCCGGCGAGAACGACCACGCGTGGACGTTCGTGCCGGCGCTGTCGGCCGCCTCGGGCGTGCCGTACGCGGCGACGCGCGAGCCGTCGCGCGACCACGACGGGTTCCCGTAGGTGCCGTTCCCGTCGGTGATCCGCCGCGGCTCCCCGCCGGGCCACGGCACGACCCAGATGTCCGCGACCGTGTTGCGGTCGCGCTCGCCGGTGCGGTTCGACACGAACGCGATCTCGGTCCCGTCCGGCGAGAACGACGGCTGCGCGTCGTCCCAGTCGCCGTCGGTCAGCCGCCGCGCCGGCGTCCCGTCGAGGCACACGACCCAGAGGTGCTTCCGCCGCAGGTCGAACAGCCCGCCTTCGTCCGACTTGTAGCGGACGCGGTCGTAGACCCGGATGGCGGGCTCGTCGTCGGCGCCCTCGCGCGCGTCGCGGACGACGACGGCGAGCGCGTCCGACCGCGGCGACCAGGCGATGTCCGAGGCGTCGTCAGCGAAGGTCGTGAGCTGCCGCGCCTCGCCGCCGCGGGCCGGCATCACGTGGAGCTGTTTCGGCGGCTTCTTCGGCGGGCCGGACCGCGGGTCACCCTTCGCCGCGCGCTTCGGCGCGGCGCCGGGGCGGTCGGAGAGGAACGCGAGAGACCGGCCGTCGGGCGACCATCGCGGGGAGGAGTCCTGACCGGTCCCGCTCGTGAACTGCGCGGGCGGCTCGGAGCCGTCGAAGGGGACGACCCAGATCGCCGCGCGGTAGGCGTTCTCGTCCCAGTCGACGGTGCGCACGACGAACGCGATGCGCCTGCCGTCGGGCGAGATCTGCGCGTCGCCGACGAAGCGGAGGGACACGAGATCCTCGGCGACGAGCGGCGGGAGCACGGGCCGGTATCGTGCCACACGTGCCCGCGATGAGCGCGCGCACGCGGACCGGTCTGATCATCGGCGCCGTCGCGCAGGTCCTCGCGCTCGCGGTCGCGTTCCTCGGCACGGTGATCGGCCTCTTCTTCGCGCCGTCCGCGCTCGGTCAGGCGATCGTCGAGCTCCTTCCTGGCCCGGTCTCGATCCCGCTCATCGAGCTGCTCGGACACTGGGCGCAGCGGCTGCTGCTCGTCGCGATCCTCGTCGCGTTCGTGGCGGCGGGCGCGCTCGCGGGCGCGCTCGCGCGCGCGGCCGAACGCCGCGACCGCGCCGTGGTGGCGGTCGCCGCCGCCCCGTGGGTCCTCGCCGTCGTCCTGCCCGCGGCGTTCGCCTCGGCGCAGATCCCGCTCTCCGGCGCGCTCGCCGACGCGGCGCTCGGCGCGGCGTCGTTCGCGCTCGTCCTCGGGTACCTGAACGCCGCGGCGTCGCCGGCCGGCGAGGCCGTCGACGGGCCGTCGCGGCGCCGCGCGCTCGTCGGCCTCGCCGCGGTCGCGGTCGTGCTCGGCGCGGGCGGCCTCGTGTTCGCGCAGAGCCTTCGCTCGGTCGGCGCGCGCGTCGCCGGGACGGCGCGCGCCGCGCGGCGCCTGCGCACCGCGGCCGAGATCCCGCCCGCGGATCCCGCGTTCGACAGGATCGCCGGCCTCGCGCCACGTCTCACGCCGACGGCGGCCCACTACACCGTCGACACCGCGCTCGTCGATCCGCGGGTCGACGAGCGCCGCTGGAAGCTCGCGGTCTCGGGCGCGGTCGAGCGCCCGTTCTCGCTCACGTACGAGGAGCTCCTCGACCTCGAGGCCGTCGAGCAGGTGCACACGCTCGAGTGCATCAGCAACGAGATCGGCGGCGACCTCGTCTCGACCGCGCGCTGGACGGGTGTGCCGCTGCGGGACCTCCTCGAGCGCGCGGGCGTGCGGCGGAACGCCGTCGACGTCGTCTTCCGCTCGGTCGACGGGTACACCGACTCGATCGCGATCGAGAAGGCGCGCGACCCGCGGACGCTCGTCGCGTACCTGATGGACGGGCTCGCGCTCCCCGAGGAGCACGGCTTCCCCGCTCGGATGCTCATCCCGGACATCTACGGGATGAAGAACGTGAAGTGGGTGGAGGAGATCACCGTCTCGGTCTTCGACTACCAGGGGTACTGGATGGAGCGCGGCTGGAGCGATCTCGCGCTCGTGAACACGCACTCGCGGATCGACACGACCGGCGACCTCCGCACCCTTGACGGGCACGTGACGATCGCCGGCATCGCCAACGCCGGGGCGCGCGGGATCTCGAAGGTCGAGCTCAGCGTCGATGGGGCGCGCACCTGGATCCCCGCCGAGCTCGAGGCCCCCGCGGGGCCCCTCGCGTGGGTCCGCTGGCGGGTGCGCTGGGCGCCGCCCGGCCCGGGCACCTACCGTGCGTCCGTGCGCGCCACCGACGGCACGGGACAGGTCCAGCCCGTGTCCGCACGCCCGCCGTTCCCGTCCGGCTCGACGGGGCTCCACACTGTCCAGCTCAGGGTGGGTGTCTAGTGGCGAAGCGGCGCTTCTCGATCGTCGTGCCGCTCCCCGGATACGCGAGCCCGCGCAACGAGTGGCGGCGGCGCGTGCACGCCGCGGTGCTCGACGCGCAGACGCGCCGCGGCGTCGGCTACCGCGACGCGGACCGGCTCGAGGTGCGGCTCATCGTGCACCTCGGCGGGCGCGCGCTCGACCTGCACGCGATCGACGAGCGCCTCAAGGACGTCATCGACGCGCTCGAGGGCCGCATCGCGGGGCGCGCGAGCCGCCGCCACATCGCGCCGATCGTGCCGGGCCACGACCAGATCCGCCGCGTCATCGTGGAGGGCTCCGAGCGGAAGCCGCGGCGCGGAATGCTCGGCGAGCTCGCGATCTCGCGCTATCGGGCGAGATCCTGATGGCGCGCATCTCGTACACGGGCGACGGCTCGCCGTACATCCGGATGCTGAACCACTCGCCCGGGGTGAAGGACGGGATCGTCAAGGTGCGCGACGCGATCGCGGCGGGCCCGCTGCCGGCCCGGCTACGGGTCCTGTCGACGCTCACCGCCGACCGCATCAACGACTGCCACTACTGACTGACCAGCCATACCAAGCAGGGCCGTGAGCTCGGCATCACGCAGGACATGGTCTTCGCCCTCCCCGCGGAGGGCCGGCTGTTCGACGAGCGCGAGAGCGCCGTCATCGCGCTCGCGCGCGAGCTCACCGAGACGACGCGCCTCTCGGACGCGACGTGGGACCGCGTGCGCGCGTTCCTCGACGAGCGGCAGCTGGTCGACCTCGTCGTCAACGTCGGCCTCGCGAACCTGAACAACCGCTTCACGCACGCGTTCTGGACCGAGGTGCCGGAGGAGGCGCCGCCCGCCTAGGCGCGCGTCTCCACGAGGAGGACCTCGGCGCCGGCGTCCGCCGCGCGCAGCGCGACCGACGTCTCGTCCAGGATCTTCGCCGCCCCGCCCTCGTCGAGCGCCGGCTCCGCGAGCGCTCCGTGCACGACGAATAGGTAGCCGGCGCATCCGCGGCGGACCGGGTGCTCGATGCGCGTCCCCGGCGACAGGAGGCCGGCGTAGAGCGCCGCGTCCTGGTGGACCTTCACCGCTTCCGGCGACTCCGGCGCGTCCGCGGAGCCGTAGCCGGCCGCGGGCACGAGGACGGGCAGTAGGCGGTCGCGGCGCGCCTCCTCGCTGAAGGTGCGCTGCTCGACGCCGGGCTCGAGGCCGCGGCGCGAGGGCAGGATCCACATCTGGATGAAGCGCATCGGCTCCGTCTTCGAGCCGTTGCGCTCGGAATGGAGCGCGCCGGAGCCGAGCGTCATGCGCTGGACCGAGCCGGGCGGGAGCCTCCCGTCCTTCCCGAGCGAGTCCGCGTGCTCGAACAGGCCCTCGGCGACGTACGTGACGCCCTCGATGTCGCGGTGCGGGTGCATCGGCCAGACGGCGCCCGGGACGAGCCGGTCGTCGTTGAACACGCGGAGGTGGCCGAGCCCCATCTCGCGCTCGTCCCAGTACCGGTCGAAGGAGAAGTGCCAGTTCGCGGAGAACCAGCCTCCCTCGACGTGGTAGAGGGACGAGCGCGGCCGGAGGACGACGGTCATGCGGCCGCAGTCTGCGGCACGGCGGCGGCCACGGCCTGGAGCTCGACGTCGAGGACGACCTCGTTGCTCACGAGCACGCCGTTCGCGACGGGCATGTTCCAGGCGAGGCCCCACTCGCGCCGGTCGATCTTCGCGCGCGCGCTGACGGCGAAGCGCTTGCCACCCCACGCGTCGTCGAAGACCGCCGAGACGTCGGCCTCGGCGGTGACCGGGCGCGTGACGCCGCGGATCGTGAGCTCGCCGTCCGCGCGGTAGCGGCCGCCCTTCGGACGCAGGCCGGTGAGGCGGAACACGGCCTCCGGGTAGCGCTCCGAGTCGAAGAAGTCGGCCGACCGCAGGTGCGCGTCGCGCTTCTCGTCGCCCGTGGCGATCGTCGCCGTGGGGATGCGGACCACGGCGGACGCCTTCGCGGGCGCCTCCGGGTCGTAGTCGATCTCGGCCGTGATGTGGGACGATCGGCCGCGGACCGTGGTCACCATCATGTGCTTGGCCGAAGCCTCGACCGTGCTGTGGGAGGGATCGATCTGCCAGTTCATGGAACGTATCTCCTTCGTTGAGCGTTCAACTATCTAGATGGTGAAACTCGTTGACAGGGCAACCTATTCCCGAAGCCTCTCCGCCGAGGAGCTGGCGGCGTGGCGGGCGTTCCTGCGCGCCCACCGGACGGTCCTGGCGGGCCTGAGCGCGGACCTCGAGCAGGCAGGCGAGCTGGGTCTCTCCGAGGTCGAGGTCCTCGCGCGGCTGGCCCAGGCACGGAAGACGGGGATCCGCCTGTCCGACCTCGCGGGGAAGGTGATGCTCACGAAGAGCGGCATCACGCGGCTCGTGGACCGCCTCGTCGAGACCGGCCTCGTCCGGCGCTCACCCTGCAAGACGGACGGCCGCGTGCAGTACGCCGTGATCACGGCCACCGGCCTCGAGCGGCTCCGCGCCGCGCGCCGCGTCCACCTGCCCGGCGTGGCGCGGCGGTTCGTCGCGCCGCTCTCGCCCTCGGAGCTCCGGACCCTCCGCACCGCCCTCGAGCGGATCGCGGGCGCGGAGTGAGGCCGGGACCCGGAGCGCTCGTCTGGGCCGGCTTCGACGGCCCGGAGGTGCCCGGGGCGCTCCTCGACGCGATCCGCGACGGGCGGGTCGGCGGCCTGCTCCTCTTCGCCTTCCGCGGGAACATCTCGGGCAAGGAGCAGGTGCGCGCGATGCTCCGCGAGGCGCAGGCCGCCGCGGCGCGCGGCGGGCTCCCGCCGGTGCCCGTCGCCGTGGATCAGGAAGGCGGCACGGTCGTCCGCATCGCGTACCGGGCCGTGTTCCCGAGCGCCATGGCGATCGGGGCGACGGGCGATCCGCAGTACGCCGAACGCGCGGCGGGCGCGGTGGGCGAGGGGCTCCTCGCCGACGGCATCGGCGTCGACCACGCGCCTGTCTGCGACGTGAACGCCGACGCGCGCAACCCGGTCATCGGGACGCGCTCGTTCGGCGACGACCCGGTCCGGGTCGCCGACTTCGCCGCCGCGTGGGTGCGCGGGTCGGAGGGCGTCGGCGTCGCGACGACGCCGAAGCACTTCCCGGGGCACGGCGCGACCGAGGTCGACTCGCACCACACGACCGTGGACGTGAAGGCCGACCGCGGGACGCTCGACGCGCGCGAGCTCGTGCCGTTCCGCGCCGCCTTCGCGGCCGGGGCGTCGGGCGCGATGACCGCGCACGTCCGCTACCCGGCGCTCGACCCGGAGAACATCGCGACGCTCTCGCCGCGCATCCTCGTCGACCTCCTCCGCACCGAGCTCGGCTTCACCGGCCTCGCCATGACGGACTCGCTCGACATGTCCGGCGTCACGCTCGTCGCGACGCCGGACGAGCTCGTCGGCCGCGCCGTGCGCGCGGGCATCGACGCGGTGATGGTCACGAGCGGGCTCGAGCGGCAGCTCGCCGCCGCGGAGGCGATCTCGACGCAGGTGCCCGCGCCGCGCGTCCTCGAGGCGCTGCGCCGCGCGGCGGCGTTCCGCGAGCGCTTCGGCCTGCCGGTGCCGGACGGCGACGTGGACGACAGGCCGGCGCGGTCGCTCGCGGCGGAGATCGCCGCCGCCTCGATCACCGCGAACGCGACGCCGCCGGCGCACCTGCGCGAGATCCGCGTCGCCTACCTCCCGCCGGCCGTCGCGTCCCCGGTGGAGGAGCTGCGCGATCCCGCGGCGCTCTTCGAGGCCGCGCTGCGGCGGCGCTTCGGCGTGCGCCTCACGTTCGCGGTGGGCACGGCGCCGGAGGGCGACGCGCCGCTCATCGTGTGCACGTCGAGCGCGTCGTTCGACAGGGCGCAGGCCGATCGCGCGCGGGCCCTGCTCGCGGGCGCGGCGCTCCACTGCGCCATGCGGTCTCCCTACGACGTGGCGCTGCAGCCGCAGCCGGTCCCGACGCTCCTCACGTACGGCGACGTCCCGGCATCGCTCGACGCGCTCGCCGCGGTGCTCGCGGGCGAGCGGGAGCCCGCGGGACGAGCGCCGGTGTCCCTCCCCGGCTTCCCGCGCGCATGAGGAGGCGGACGCTGCTCGCGGGTGCCGCGGCGCTCGCCTGCACGCAGGCGCTCCCGCCCGCCTCACCCACGCCGCGCACGCGCGTCGAGCGGATCCTCGCGTCGCTCTCGCTCGAGGAGAAGGTCGGGCAGCTCCTCACGATCGCGTTCCACGGCACGCGCGTCACGCCGCACGCCGAGCGGCTCCTCGCCGAGCGCCGCGCGGGCGGCGTGATCCTGTTCAAGGAGAACTACGACGACGCGGCGTCGCTGCGCCGCCTCGTCGACGATCTGTCGCGGATCGCCGAGCGCGGCGCCGCGCAGCCGCTCTTCTTCCCCATCGACCAGGAGGGCGGCTCCGTCGTGCGGGTCGCGAAGGGTGCCGCCGTGCTGCCCGGGCAGATGGCGCTCGCGGCGACGCCGGACCCCGAAGGGAGCGTGCGCCGCGCCGCGGAGATCACGGCGCGTGAGCTCCGGTCCTTCGGCGCGAACTGGCAGCTCGCGCCCGTCGCCGACGTGAACACGGAGCCGCGCAACCCGATCATCGGCAACCGCGCCTACGGGTCCGACCCGCGGCAGGCCGGCCGTCTCGTCGCGGCGGCCGTGCGCGCGTACGACGCCGCCGGGATCCTCTCGTGCGTCAAGCACTTCCCGGGACACGGCGCGACGACCGAGGACTCGCACACCGGGCTCCCGCTCCTCGCGTCGGACCGCGGGCGGCTCGATCGCGTCGAGCTCGTCCCGTTCAAGGCCGCCATCGACGCGGGCGTGCCGGCCGTCATGACCGCGCACATCGAGCTCCCCGCGATCGACCCGACCCCCGGCCGTCCCGCGTCGCTGTCGCCGGCCGTCATCGGCGGGCTCCTCCGGCGCGACCTCGGGTTCACGGGCCTCTGCGTCACCGACGACCTCGAGATGGATGCGCTCGGCCGGTCGGGCGGACAGGCTCGCGCGGCGCTCGCGGCGGTCTCCGCGGGGGCGGACCACGCGCTCCTGCGGTTCGACGAGTCCGCGCACACGGAGGCGCACCGGCTCCTCGTCGACGCCGCGCGCACGGGTGCGCTGCCGGCGGCGCGGCTCGACGAGGCCGTGCGGCGCGTGCTCGCCGCGAAGGAGCGCGGCGGGATCCTCGACCGCAGGCAGGCGCCGGCCGCGGACGTCGCCGCCGACCGCGCGGCCGCGCTCGAGCTCGGACGCGCCGCGGTCACGCTGCTCCGCAACGACGGCGTGCTGCCGCTGCGCGGCACGGTCTTCGTCTATTCGGAGCATCCCGCCGACCTCACGCGGATCGAGGAGCAGTCGCCGCGCCTGTGGGAGCTGATCGCGGAGGCCTACCCGCGCACGATCCTCCCCCACCGGATCCGCGGCGAGATGCTGCGGCCGGATCCGGCCTCCGCCGTCGCGATGGCGCGGGAGGCGGACGCGGTGGTCATCGCCACGGCCGACGCACACATCGACGAGGCGCACGCCGCGCTCATCCGCGCGCTCGCCGCGGCGAGGCCCACCGTGCTGATCGCGCAGCGCGGGCCCTACGACATCCTCGTCGCGCCGAACGTGAACGCGTACCTCTGCACGTACGACGGCCGCGAGCCCACCGCGCGCGCGGCGGTCGACATCCTCCTCGGCAGGCGGAAGCCGCAGGGCCGCCTGCCCGCGGAGATCCCGGGTCTGTTCGGGATCGGCGCGGGGATGAGCGACCTGCGGTGAGCGCGGAGGCGGCGAAGCCCGCGGTCGACGCCGCGATCGGGACGCTCTGCACGGCGTGCTCGCTCCAGGTCGAGCGGAGGGGCGCGCGGACCGCGTACCGCGCGGGGACGCGGTGTCCCGACCCCGCGGCCGGATCGGACGCGCCCGTCGACGACGCGACCCTGTTCGACCTCGCCTCGCTCACGAAGCTCGCGACGACGTCGCTCGCGCTCCTCCTCGTGCGCGAACGCGTCCTCACGCTCGACACGCCGCTGCGCGAGCTCGTGCCGGACTTCCGCGGCGCCGGCAAGGAGCGCGTCACGCTCGCGCACGTGCTCACCCACACCGCCGGCCTCAAGTGGTGGCTGCCGCTCTACGAGGAGGTGCGCTCGGCCGAGGAGGCCGCGTGGCGCGCCGCGAGCGAGCCGCTCGCGCACGACCTCGGGACGTTCGTGTACAGCGACCTCGGCTACATCATGCTCACGGTCGGCCTCGAGCGGGCCGGCGGCGCGCCGTTCCGCGAGCAGATCCGCGAGCGGATCCTGCGCGAGGCCGGCGCCGAGACCGCGGACTTCCTGCCGACCGATCCCCTCGCCTGCGTCGCGACCGAGGTCGACGCGAAGTGGCGCGGCCGCCGGCTCCGCGGCGAGGTCCACGACGAGAACGCCGCGGCGATGGGCGGCGTCTCCGGCCACGCGGGCCTGTTCGGGACGGCGGCGGACGTCGCCGCGCTCGTCCGCGTCTTCCGCGACGGCGCCGTCATCGGCGACGACCTCGCGGCGCTGGCCCGGCGCGAGCACGCGCGCGGCGAGAACGCGCGCCGCGGGCTCGGACTCGCGCTCCGCGCGCCGGACGGACCCATGGTCGGCCGTCACTTCTCCGTCGACTCGTACGGCCACACCGGGTTCACGGGCACGTCCGTCTGGGTCGACCCAGCGGCCGGGCTCACGGTCGTGCTCCTCACGAACCGCGTGTACTTCGGCCGCGCGAACGACGAGGCGACCTACGCCTTCCGCATCGACGTGCACGAGGCGGTGAGCGCTCCCTAGCATTCGCCGGTGATCGCCATCGGCCTGATGTCCGGCACCTCGCTCGACGGCGTCGAGGCCGTGCTCGCGGAGATCGGCGAGGGCGACCCGCCGGCGGTGCGGCTCCTCGCGCACCGGCACCGCGACTACGACCGCGAGCTGCGCGCGCTCGCCATGACGGCCGCGTCGGCGCAGCCGCTCGCCGTCGAGCACCTCGCCGTGCTGCACCGCGACCTCGCCGACGCGTATGCCGACGCCGTCGCGGACCTCCTCGCGGACAGCGAGGCGCGGCCGGAGCTCGTCGCGATGCACGGGCAGACCGTGCTCCACCGCGTCGACCTCGAGGCGACGCTGCAGCTCGGCGACGCGGCGCGCGTCGCGATCCGCACCGGGCTTCCCGTCGTCGCGGACTTCCGCACCGCCGACGTCGCGGCCGGCGGCCAGGGCGCGCCGCTCGTCCCGTTCGCCGACCACGTCCTGTTCGGCGAGAGGGCGCCGATCGCGCTCCTCAACCTCGGCGGGATCGCGAACCTCACGCTCCTGCCGACGCGCCGCGCGGACGACGCCATCGCGTTCGACACCGGCCCCGCGAACATGGTCAGCGACGCGCTCGTCGCGACCGCCGGCGAGCGGCACGACGAAGGCGGCGCCCGCGCGAGGCGCGGCCGCGTGCGGGAGGGCGCCCTCGCCAAGGCGATGACGCATCCGTTCTTCGCGAGGCGCGCGCCGAAGTCGTGCGGGCGCGAGGAGTTCGGCGCGCCCTTCGCCCGCTCGCTGCTCATCGCCTGCGACGGCGACGTCGACGACGCGGTCGCGACGGCCGTCGCGCTCACGGCACGGACGATCGCGGGAGCGCTCGCGCGCGAGACGCCGGTCGGGGTCTCGTGGCGCGAGCTCGTGGTCGCGGGCGGCGGCGCGCGGAACCCCGCGCTCGTCGACGCGATCCGCGAGGCGGTCGCGCCGCTCGCGGTCCGGCCGATCGACGACCACGGCATCCCATCCGAAGCCCGCGAGGCGCTCGCGTTCGCCATCCTCGGCGTGTACCGGTGGCGCGGCCTGCCGAACACGCTCCCGTCGTGCACCGGCGCGTCGCGCCCGGTGAGCGGAGGCGCGGTCCATGACCCTTAGCGCGGGGCTCGTCGCCGGGATCGACGCCGGCGGGTCGAAGACGCGCGCGTTCGCGGTCACGCGCGACGGCGCGATCGTCGGCCGCGGCGCGGGCGCGGGCGCGAACCTCCTCGCGTCGCCGGATCCCAAGGGCTCGATCGCCGCGGCGCTCGCGGAGGCGCTCGCGGGCCGCACGCCGGACGCCGTCGTGCTCTCGTGCGCGGGCGGCGACCGCGAGGCGGACCGCCGGCGCGGGACGCAGATCCTCGAGTCGATCCTCGGGCCGTCGGTGCGGACGCTCGTGACGCACGACGCGCAGGCCGCCCTCTACGCGGGCAACCCGCAGGGCTGCGGCGTCGTGCTCATCGCGGGCACGGGCTCGGTGGCGTACGGCCGCACGGAGGAGGGCGACGAGGCGCGCGCCGGCGGCTGGGGCTTCCTCGCCGGGGACGAGGGCTCGGCGGTGTGGGTCGGCATGGAGGGCCTCCGCGCGGCGAGCCACGCGGCCGACGGTCGCGGGTCCCCGACGCGCATCCTGCCGCTCCTCCTCCGCGAGCTCGGCGTCGACGACTGGCAGGGCGTGCTCCCGCACGTGTACGGCCGGCCGCACCCGCCGCCCGGGGTGATGGCCGCGAACCGCGCCGTGGCGATGGCGGCGTCGGAGTCGGACGCGATCGCCGTGCGGATCGTCGAGCGCGGCGCGCACGATCTCGCGCGCGCGGTACAGGTCGTCGCGCTCGGCCTCGCGATGGCGGAAGGTCCCGTGTACCTCGCCGGCGGCATGTTCGAGAACGTCTCGCTCCTCGAGCACGCCGTCCGCCGCGAGCTCCTCGGCATGCTCCCCCGCGCGGCGGTCGAGAAGGTGCGCGAGGAGCCAGCGATGGGCGCCGCGCGGATCGCGGCGCAGCTCGCGTGGGCGCCGTGACGGACCGCGGTACCGAGTCGCGCAACCCGAGGGCGCGCGGGATCGGCGGGCTCTCGACGCGGGCGATCCTCGAGCTCATGAACGACGAGGACGCGGGCGTGCCGGCGGCCGTGCGCGCCGCGATCCCCGGGATCGAGCGCGCCGCGGAGCGGATCGTCGCGGCGCTGTCGGGCGGCGGGCGCCTCCGCTACGTCGGCGCGGGCACGAGCGGACGGCTCGGCGTCCTCGACGCGAGCGAGATGCCGCCGACGTTCGGGACCGACCCGGACCTCGTGCGCGGGATCATCGCCGGCGGCGACCGCGCGCTCCGCACGTCGGTCGAGGGCGCGGAGGACGACGCCGGCGCGGGAGAGGCCGTGGCGCGCGAGCACGTCCGCGCGGAGGACGTGCTCGTGGGGATCTCGGCGAGCGGTTCGGCCCGCTACGTGGTCGCGGCGGTGCGCGCCGCGCGCGCGGCCGGCGCCGCCACGGTCGGGCTCACCTGCGTCCCCGGATCGCCGCTCGCGCGCGAGGCGGAGCTCCCGATCGTCGTCGAGACGGGGCCCGAGCT
>DASSSF010000088.1:0-6342 GCA_035708565.1 Candidatus Limnocylindria bacterium | reverse complement strand
GCAACGCGATCGACGCCGGCGTCGCGGCGGGGATCGCGCTCAACGTCGTCGAGCCGCACCTCACCTCGTTCGGCGGGGTCGCGCCGATCATGGTCTTCCGACCGGGGATGGACCAGCCCGAGACCATCGACGGCCTCGGGCGCTGGCCCGGGTCCTTCACGCTCGACGCGTACCGCGCGCGCTACGGCGACGACATGCCCGTCGGCATACCGCGCACGGTCACGCCAGGCGCGCCCGACGCGTGGCTGACCGCGCTCGCGCGCCACGGCCGGCTCTCGCTCGGCGACGTGCTCGCGCCATCGATCGAGCTCTGCGAGGGCTTCCCGGTCTTCCCGCGCCTCGCGCGGTCGCTCGCGGACTGGGCGCCGCGGATGCGCGAGTGGCCCGGCACCGCCGCCGTGTTCCTTCGGGAAGGGCGGCCGCCCGCCGCCGGAGAGCCGCTCGTGCAGCGGGAGCTCGGCGACCTCTTCCGCCGGCTCGCCGCCGTCGAGAGCGCGCACGCGTCGCGAGGCCGCGCCGCCGCGATCATGGCCGCGCGCGACGCGATGTACTCGGGCGAGATCGCCGCGGAGATGGTCGCGTTCGTCCGCGCGGAGGGCGGCGAGCTCACGCTCGACGACCTCGCCGGGTACCGCGTGTCGATCGGGCCGGGTGCGCACACGACCTATCGCGGTATCGACGTGTACGCGTGCGGTCCGTGGTCGCAGGGGCCCCTCGTGCCGATGACGCTCAACATCCTCGAGGGCTACGACGTCGCGTCGTGGGGACCCGCGTCGCTCGAATTCCTCCACCACTACACCGAGGCGATGAAGCTCGCATGCGCCGACCGCGAGGGCTTCTTCGGCGACCCGGACCAGGTCGACGTGCCGCTGCGCGGCCTGCTCGACAAGGAGTACGCGGCCGAGCGCAGGCGCCTCATCCGCGAGGACCGCGCCTGGCCGGAGCTTCCTGAACCGGGCGATCCGTGGCGGTACGAGGGCCGCCCCGGCCCGGCCGGCTACCGGCCGCGCGTCGCCGCGGGGGTCGGCTCCGCCGACACGTCGTACGCCTGCGCGATGGACGCGGAGGGCAATGCGTTCTCCGCTACCCCGTCGGACCCGGCGGCGCGCTCCCCGATGGTGCCGGGGCTCGGGATCGTCGTGTCGACCCGCGGCGCGCAGCTGTGGACGACGCCCGGCCATCCCTCCGCGATCGCGCCGCGGAAGCGGCCGCGCCTCACGCCCAATCCCGCGATGCTCATGAGGAACGGCGCGGCCCTGATGCCGTTCGGCTGTCCGGGCGAGGACGCGCAGTGCCAGGCGATGGTCCAGGTGGTCTGCCACATCGTCGACCACGGCATGAACACCCAGGCAGCGATCGAGGCGCCGCGCGCGATCTCCCGCTCGTTCCCGTGGACCTTCTTCCCGCACGCGTACGAGCCCGGGGTCCTCACCGTGGAGTCGCGCGTGGCGGCGGACGTCCGTGCCCGGCTCGCGTCGCTCGGGCACGTCGTGCGCGACCTGCCCGCGTTCTCGCCGGCGGCGGCCGGCGTCTGCGCGGTCCGGCGCCTCGAGACGGGCGCGCTCGAGGGCGGAGCCGATCCGCGCCGCGAGTCGCTCGCGATCGGCTGGTGACGCCGGAGGAGCGCGCCTGGCGCGCACACGCGGCTGGGGAGATCGACCGCGCGCTGGAGCTCCTCGCGGCGCTGGTGCCCGCGCTCACCACGGGATGACGACGGGCCGCCCGGGATCCCCGAGCGGCCCGTCCGAGCGGAGGAAGGCCGACGCTAGAGGCGGCCTGCCACGCTCCTCGCGAGCTCGGTCAGCGCGGTCTGGAGCGCGTCGCTCGACTTCGAACGCGACGTCGCCTGGACCGTGAAGTAGGTGCCGCCCTTGAGCGCGAAGATGCTCGCTGCGCCGGCCATGCCCTGCGGCACGTCGCCGCGGGCGGCGAACGCGACGTCGCCGACGCCGCTCACGCTCGTCGTGCCGGGGACGAGGCGCATGAACGCTTCGACCTCGGTCCGCGAGAGGTTCCGCGGCCCCGTGGCCACGGTCAGGGTGCCGTCGGCCGAGGCGTAGACGCAGGCGTTCGCGACGAAGCCGGGCAGGGGGATGGTGACCTTCGCCGGCTCGGTGGTGAGAGCGCCGATCACGCGCTCCACGTCCGCGCGAGCGGCGAGGCCGCACACGTCCGCGGTGGGCGCACCCGTCGCCGATGGCGAGCCGGTCGCGGCGGCCGTGGACGCGGCCGTCGCCGTGGGCGATGCGGCGCCGGTCGCGGATGGCGAGCCGGTGGCGCGGGGTGAGCCTGTGGCAACGAGCCCCCCGGGCGATCCGGAGGGGCTGGCTGCCGCGACGGTCGCGGTCGGTGACGCCCCTGTCCCTCCAACGGGCGTCCTCTCGTTACCGGTGCACGCCGTCGCGAGCAGCGTGAGCGCGAGGCCCGCGATGGTGATGGGATGTGAAGCTCTCATGGCGCTCGACGACGCACGCGCTGTGCCAGGAGTGCGCGGTCCGTGGGATCGGTCCATCGTGTTTCGCACGATGACGATGCGCGCATTCGTCGCACGCGTCGGCAGGCGGCGCGCGCGGACGATCGCGGCGGTGTTGATCGCGTATGGCGCGACGGGCGCGCTCTTGCTCGCCGTGGTCGGGCTGACGATCGCGCCGGCGATCGCGGGCATGGAGACGCTCGCAGGCTCCGCGCGCGATGTCCGATCGGCCCTCGCGACGACCCGCGACGCGTTCGACGGGTTCAGGGTCAGTGTCGTCGAAGGTCGGCGATCGGCCGAACGTGCCGCGGTCACCGCACGCTCGACCGCCGGGACCGCGCGACAGCTGTCGGACTCGATGTCCGTGAGCATCTTCGGCGCGCAGCCCCTGCTCCCGATCGCGAGCGGCTTCGTCCGGCAGAGCCAGGACCTCGACGCGCTCGCCGCCGAGCTCGACCTCCTCGCGACGTCCCTCGGCCGCAACGAAGGGGATGTCCGGGCGCTCCGGGAAGAGGTCGCCGCCCTGCACGCACGGGCGGCGTCGCTGGCCGCGGTGCCGCTCGGCTCCGGGCCGATCGCGCCGGTGGCGTACGCGCTCATCGCCTGGCTGGCGGTCCAGGCCGTCGCGGCGGTGGCGGCGGGGCTCGCGATCTGGCGTCGCGCACGCTAGGCGACCCCGCGCAGCACGCCTCGCAGCCGGAGCGCGGAGAGCGCGAAGAGGATCGCGCCGATGGCGCCGAGCACTCCGAGCATCCAGTCGTCGCGGATCTCCCCGCGCAGCATCTCCTGCTGGAACACCTCGATGCCGTACGTGACGGGGAGCGCGTACGCGATCGCGGCGACCGGCATGCGGAACTCGTGTACGGGCAGGACGAAGCCGCTGAAGAAGACGGAGACCAGCAGCACGAGCATCGCGAGCTGCACCGCCTGGCGCTCGGAGTCGGACACGAGCGAGATGAGCAGCCCCACGCCGAGCGACGCAAAGGTGAGGAGCACGACCGCGACGGCGAAGATGTCCGCGCGACCGCGCAGCGGGATGCCGAGCGCGTTCGCCGCGACGAACGAGGTCGCGAAGGCCACCGCGAGGCCGAGGACGGCGTACGTGGCGTACTTCCCGACGAGGAGCTCGAGCGCGCCGATCGGGGATACGCGGTAGATGTCGATCGCCCCCGAGAGGCGCTCGCGCACCATCGAGAGGGCGGTGAGCGTGATCCCGAGATGCTGGAGGACCAGCGCGAGCACCGCGGGCATGAAGTAGGTGAGCATCGAGGGCTGCGTCGGCGCCCGGTTCTGCACGACCGCGCGCGTCGGACGTCCCACGAGCTCGGGCTTGATCGCGGTGGGGGCGACGGTCCCCAGCTGGGTGCGCCCTTCCCGTGCGGCCTGGGTCACGAGCTCCGAGTTGATCTCGCGTGAGAGCGTCTCGGCGAGCACCATCGCGGCGCCGTGCTCGATCGGATCGAGCTCGTCGGTCTCGACGATCAGGGTCGCCTGCTCGCCACGCTCCAGCTGCTGCCGGGCGTCGGCGGGCGCGACGACGATCATGCGGATCTCGCCTCGCGCGAGGCGCTCGCGCGGCCCCGCGAGATCCTCGGTGACCTCCATGATCCTGGCCGACGGTCCCGCGATCCGCTGGTAGACGGCGGGGTCCCGCGAGAACTCCGTCCCCGGCGGGACCACGATGACCATCTCGAACGGGCGCCGCTCGCCGGTGAAGCCCATGCCGAAGAGGCCCATGACGATGAGCGGCCCGAGCACGAGGCTCAGGACCGCACCCGGCCGGCGCAAGAGCTCGCGGAGCTCCTTGCGCACGACCGCGGCGATGCGAACGGGCAGCCGGAAGATCCTCATGCGGCGTGCTGCTCGGCGTGCCGTTCGACGAGGATCGTGAAGACCTCGTCGAACGTCGGGTCGTATCGCTCGATCGAGGCGACCGTTCCCGCGGTCCGTCCCACCGCCTCGACGATGCGCGGCGTCGCCGCCGCGGCGTCGCCGCTGACGACGATGAGCCTGCGGCTGCCGCGCTGCTTCACGTCGCGGAGGTCGGGGACGCCCGCGAGGACATCGGCCGTCACGTCGGCGGAGGTGCGTACATCGAGGATCTCGCCGCCGTACACGTGGCGTCGCAGCTCGTCGGGCGTCGCGAAGGCGAGCAGCTCGCCTCCCGACAGGAGCGCGACGAGGTCGCAGTTCTCCGCCTCCCCCACGTACTGGGTCGTCACGAGCAGCGTGCGGCCGTCCTCGGCGAGCCGGCGGAGCTCCGTCCAGACGCGGCCGCGAAGGATCGGGTCGAGGCCGGCCGTGGGCTCGTCCACGAAGAGCACGAGCGGCTCGTGGACGAGCGCCGCGGCGAGCGCGAGCCGCCGCTGCATGCCGCCTGACAGGAGGCTCGCGCGACGGCCCCGCACGTCGTCGAGCCCCACGAGCTCGAGCACCTCACGCACGCGCCGGCGGCGCTTGAACCAGTACATGCCGAAGAGCGCCGCCACGAACGACACGTTCTCCTCGGCCGTGAGGTCCGGATACAGCACGAAGTTCTGCGGCATGTAGCCGATCCGCTCGCGCGTGTGCGCGCGGAACCGCCAGGGGCTCTCGCCGAGCACGCGGAGCTCGCCGGACGTCGGCCGCAGCGTGCCGGTGAGCATGCGAAGGAGCGTCGTCTTGCCCGAGCCGCTCGGCCCGACGAGGCCGCAGATGACGCCGCGGGGGATCTCGAGGGTGACGTCGCGGACGGCCTCGACCGCGCCGAAGCGGCGCGCGGCGCCGCGCACGACGATCGGGAGCTCGCGATTTGCGTGCCGTTGACCCATATCCGGGTCGCCGGGGCAGGTCGCGTGCCGCGCGGTGGCATGACGTCCGGGCGTGCCACCGCTCGTCGTGTCCGAGCCGTTACGTGTCGTGCCCGCTCGCTCGCCGCATGGCCGTCCGGCCGCACGGCGTGCTAGCGGTCGCGCATCCTCGCGACGAGGGCGATGAGGTCTCCTCCGTCGTCGGCTACGTCGGCCCCGCCCGCCGCGCGCTCGCCCGCGAGCACGTGCGCGCGCAGGCGCGCGGACGGCAGCAGCGGGTCGGCGAGGTTCGCGTCGTCGTGGTCGACGTCGGGCGCGATGCGCCGCCTGATCTCGGCCCAGCGGACGATGACGTCGCGGTCGCGCGCCGGCAGGCGCGCGTACGCCGCCACGTCGTTGAGCGCGTCGCGGTAGGGGAGGAGCGTCCGGCGCTCCGTGCCGCGCGGGTGCTCGCGCGCGAGGGCGAGGTCCTTCTCGCCGATCAACGGGCCCGCCGCGAGCGCGCGAACAGCGCGCTCTGGACGAGCGCCAGCGCGGCGACGAGCGCCACCGCGAAGGGGACGACCCATGCGGGCTGCGCGAGGACCGCTTCGGCCGCCCGCGGATCGCGCGCGGCGGCGAGCGCCGTGGCCGCCGCGGGCATGGCGTACACGAGAGCGATGGCCGCGCCGTCGCGGAGCGGCGTCCGCGTGCGGCTGCCGACGAACGCGCCGAACACGGCGGCGGAGGCCGCCGCGAGCGCGAGCCACGCCGCCTCCGGGATGGGCGCGGCCGGCGGGTCGCCGCCGAGCGGTGCGGCGACGAGGCGCGTGGCCCAGGACCCGATCGCCGGTGCGCTCGCGCCGAGCATGAGCGCGTGCGTGCCCGGCCCGCGCGTCGGGGCATACCGCCCCGCGAGCGCACCGAGGGCGATGCCGAGCATGCCGGGCCAGAGGCTGCTGAAGAGCGCCGACGCCAGGGGGATCTGGCAGATGTCCGGCAGTCCGCCGCTCCGCTCGCAGAAGAGCTCCAGCGACGGAGCACGGAGCGCCATCAGCCCCAGCGCCGCCGCGACGGTGAGCGAGGCGAACGCGGCGATCC
>DASSSF010000087.1:0-3118 GCA_035708565.1 Candidatus Limnocylindria bacterium | reverse complement strand
CCGGTCGAGGTCACCCGCACCCTGCGCGGAGCCGATGTCCCACGAACACGGGTTGAGCGCGCAGTCGGGCGGCGGGATACTTTCGCCGCCTTGCGCCGCGGTGGACGGAGACGGCCGGAAGGGTGTGATCGCGTGGTCGCGCGCTGCACGAGACGGGCACGTGGCCGCTCGGCCGCCGGTCGACCGGCCGCCGCCGGGCGTGGTACGGAGACCGCGAGATGACCCCGACTCCGGCCACGCCTCCCTCGGAGCTCTTCCGGCTGATGGTCAGGGAGGGCCGGCGGCGCATCGTCGTGCTCGCGGCGGTCTTCGCCGCCGTCGCCATCGGCGCGCTCGTCGTCGGCGTCGTGCTTCCGAAGCGGTACCAGACGCACGCGGTGATCCTGGTCGAGGACAAGAACATCATCACGCCGCTCATGGCGGGCCGCGCGGTGGCGACGGACGCGGCGGATCAGGCGTCGATCCTGAGCCAGGCGATGCAGAGCCGCAGGATCCTGCGGGAGGTCATGTCGTTCGGCGGATGGCCGGACGTCGAGGATCCCCGCGCGCAGGAGCGGGCGATCGCGCGGCTCTCGGCGCGGATCCGGATCGCGAAGGTGCGGCCGGAGCTGGTCAGGATCTCCTTCCTGGACGAGGACCCGAAGCGGTGCCTCGCCGTCACGAAGAAGCTCGCCGAGATCTACGTCCGCGAGAGCATGGCCGCGAAGTCCCGGCAGAGCGGCGAGGCGTACGAGTTCATCGACCGGCAGGTGACGGAGTACGCCGCCAAGGTCGCCGAGGCGCACGCGGCGGTGCAGGACCACTACCGCCGCCACGGCACCGCGAAGCCGCAGCCGGCCCGGGTGCCCGAGGCCGACAGGCAGCGCGGCCCGCGCGTCTCGCCCGAGGAGCTCGCGGCGCTCCGCGCGGACGAGGCGGCCCTCGCGGCGAAGCTGGCGTCCGGCGAGCTGCGGCAGGGGCGGCAGCGCCGCGCCGACCGCGTGGAGCAGCTGCGCCGCGAGCTCGAGAGCCTGCTCGGCACGTACACCGAGCGCCACCCGAACGTCCGGCGCGCGCGCGAGCAGCTGCAGATCGCGGAGGAGGAGGCACAGAGGGCCGCTGCGGAAGAGGAGCTCGGCGAGCGCGCCGCGCGCGCGCGGCTCGACGAGATCCGCGGCCGCCTCGCGGCCGCGAGCGGAGCGGGGGCGAGGGGCCGCGCCGAGCCGCCCCCGGCCGCCGCCGCCCCCGAGCTCCGCGTCGTCGCGGAGGACTCGGTCCTCACGGAGCTGGTGCGGCGGTACGAGTCCGCGCGCGACGTGTACCAGGACATGCTCAAGCGCCGCGAGAACGCGCGCGTCTCGATGGATCTCGACTCGGAGGATCGCGGCCTCACGGTGCGCGTGTACGAGGAGCCCGAGCTGCCTCTCGTGCCGGTCGGCATGCGCCTCATGCACTTCACGGCGATCGGCGTGGTCCTCGCGGTCGCCGTGCCGCTCGGCCTGCTGTTCGCCTTCGTGCGGCTCGACCCGCGCGTGCGGAGCCCGCTCCAGATCGAGCGGCTCGCGCGGACGACCGTGCTCGTGACGATCCCGTACGCGCGCACGTCGCAGGGCCAGGCGGTCGCGCGCCGGCGCGTCGTGTACGCGGTGGTGGTCGTCGCGGCCGTGCTGGCGACGTACGCGGTCTTCCTCGTCGTGCGGGTCGTGCTCTCGCGGTGAGCCAGGCCGCCAAAGCGCCCGACGTGCCCATCCCGGACGGCGACGCGCCGGAGGAGCGGAGGGATCGGCGCGACGGCCCCGGCGATCCAGCCGCGCCGGCGAGGGCCGCGGAGCTCGCGGCGCCCGGCCCCGTGCGCGGCGAGGTGCTCGGCCTCGCCGTACGCGAGCGCCGCTCCCTCGTCTTCTCGCCTCCGCCGGCCGGGGCGCCGTTCCCGCGCGGCATGGCCGCCGACGGACAGGTCGAGCCGTTCAGGGAGCTGCGGACCCGCCTCCTGATGAGCGCCGGCAAGGAAGGGATGACGCGCTTCACCACGCTCGTGGTCCCGGTGACGGCGGGATCGGGCGCGAGCTTCGTCGCCCGCAACCTCGCCGCGGCGTTCACGCTCCAGCAGCGCCTCGCCCTCGTCGTCGACTGCAACTTCCGCCACGCCACGCAGCACGAGGCGCTCGGCGTCGACGGCGGGGAGGGGCTGGCCGACCACCTCGCCCGTCCTGCCGACGTCCCGCTGGAGCGCATCGTCCGGCCGACGGCGGTCCCCGGGCTGCACGTCATCCCGGCGGGGAGCGACGCACGCGGCGCCGCGGCCGGAAGGCGCGAGCTGGCCTCGTCGCCGGCGCTGAGGGCGCTCCTCGCGAGGCTGCGCGACGAGCCCTGCGACGTGTTCCTCGACGGCCCGCCGGTCGAGGGATCTCCGGACGCCCGGCTGCTCGCGGACCTCGCGGACTTCGTCGTCCTCGTCGTGGGGTACGGGCGGACCACGGCCGCCGCGGTCGCGCAGGCCGCAGCCGCGTTCGACCGCAGGACCTTCGCGGGGGTGGTCTTCAACGACGGCCCCGACGATCTCCCGGGCGGGCGCCTCCCCGGCGCGCGCTGACGCGCGCCGCGTCATCGGCGCCGCCGCAGGAGGTCCCGGAGGAGCGCGCGCGCGTCCGGGTCGATCGCGGTGATGAGCGCCGCGTACAGGGGCGCGCCGAGGGCCGCCCGGACACCCACGGACAGGAGCCCGTGGCCCGGGTACAGGCCGGCCACGACCAGGTACATGAGGAGGGAGGCCGCCGCCGCGCGCGCGATCGTGGCCCAGGGCAGGGTCACGGGGAGGAACGCCCGCCCGGCGAAGGCGAGCAGGACCGCCGCCGACGCGTAGCTCGCGAGGGTCGCGATGGCGGACCCGACGATGCCGATCCGCGGGATGAGCACGACGTTCATGGTGAGGTTGAGGGCGGCGCACGACATGATGATCACCATGATGGTGCGCGTGCGGCGCGCGATGTACAGGCCGGCGCCGAGCATCGAGTTCGCCTCTGCCACCACCATGCCCGCGATGACCCACGGGACGACCACCGTCGCGCTCGCGTACTTGCTCGACGCGAGCGCCGGCAGGAGTTCGGGGCCGACCGCCGTGACACCGGCCACCACCGGG
>DASSSF010000086.1:0-38184 GCA_035708565.1 Candidatus Limnocylindria bacterium | reverse complement strand
GTCGCGATCGAGCCTCCTCCGAGGCGGAGGCCCCGGAGGGGGACGACGACGACGAGCGCGAGGATCACCGCGTAGAGCGCCATGCCGGTCGTGCCGGCGACCTGCGCCGCCATGTCGCCCCACGCGGCGATGCCCGAGAAGCCGAAGAGCCGGCCCGCGACCGCGCCGCCGGACGCGTAGTCGGTCCGCAGCGGCTCGCTGTAGAGGAGCGCGAAGAGGAGGTTGCGCGAGAGGATCCCGAGCGCGAACGAGAGCGCGAGGTCGCCGAAGAGGCCCGCGCCCGCGCGGGCGCGCCACGCCGCCGCGGCCCAGACGAGGCCGACGCACGACAGGCCGGACGCGTAGATGAGGACGAGATGCGACGGGCTGACGAGCGCCTCGTGGCCGACCTCGAAGCCGAATGCGCCGTGCCACGCCATGTCGAACGCGCCGCCCGCGCCGAACGCGACGGCGCCGGCGAGGACGAGCGGGTACCCCGGCGGGAGCGTGCGCGCTCGCGCGAAGCGCAGCGCGGCGGGGGCGGCGCTCAGGACCCAGCCGCCGTAGAGGAGCGCGTGCGCCCAGGTGAAGAACGACTCGATCTCGAAGCCGTAGTGGGCGTGGTACCACGTGTCGACCTGGGCGCCGATCTGGTACACGACGAACCCGCCGAGGGTCGTGGCGAGGAGCCACGAGTCCGAGAGCGCTCCGGTCCGCACGCGTGACGCGACGGTCGCGGTCATGAGCCCTCCCCTTCCTCGGCGGAGAGAGACTACCGCGGCGTCAAGGGAGCTTCGACGACCACGCGAGCGAGAGCATCCCGGCGATCGTCGCGAGGACCGCGGCGAGGCCGGTGAACGCGAAGGTGAGCTCGGTCTTCTCCGGGCGGAGCACGACGGTCGTCGTGAGCTGCTCGTACACGCGCTTGAGCTGCGCCTCGTCCGACGCGAGGTAGTAGTCGGCCTTCGTGACCTCGGCGACGCGCTTGAGCGTCGCCTCGTCGAGACGCGTGCGGATCTGCCGGCCCTGGATACGGAGGATGGTGCCCTCGGGGCTGCCGACGCCGATCGTGTACACGCGGATCCCGCGGTCGACGGCCTCGTTGACGATCGAGAGCGGCGGCGGGAACACGTTGTTCTCGCCGTCGGTGAGGAGGACGATCGACGCCGGCGCGAACTGCCCGGGCGCGAGCGGCCTGGGCGTCGGCGTCGGCTGCGCGCCCGCGGGCGCGCCCGCGTCGCCCTCGCTCGACTCGAAGATCGCGTCGAGCGACGCGAGGATGCCGCGTCCGATCGCCGTCCCGCGCTGCGGCCGCAGGCGCGCGATCGCCGCCTTCACAGCCTCCTTGTCGTCGGTCGGCGCCTGCACGAGGAACGCGTTGTCCGAGAAGGAGACGACGCCGATGCGCACGGCCTTCGACTGCTTGTCGACGAAGCCCATCGCCGCGCTCTTCGCGGCCTCCATGCGGCTCGGCCGGAGGTCCTCGGCCTGCATGCTCCCGGACGTGTCGAGCGCGAGGATCACCGTGCCCTCCTCGCTCGGCAGGATCGTGACGGCCTGCGGCCGCGACAGCGCGAAGAGCATGCTCGCGAGCGCGACGAGGAAGATCGCCGCGGGGATGTGCCGGCGCACGCCCGGGCCCGGCCCGACGGCCTCGCGCACGAGCGCGACGCTCGCGTAGCGGAGCGCGTACCGGCGGCGGCGGCGCTGCGCGACGACGTAGAGGGCCGCGAGCGCCGGCACGAGCAGCAGCGTCACGAGCGCGCCGGGCCACGAGAGCTCCATCAGTTCCTCCTGGCGCGGCGCGCTCGCCGCAGCGACGCGAAGCGGACGATGTCCCGAACGAGGTCGCCCTCGGTCTCGAGCGTCATGACGTCGACGCCCGCGCGCGCGAACGCCGCCCGCAGGCGCTCCTCGTGCCGCGCGATCACCGAGCGGAAGCGCTCGCGGAACGAGCCGTCGTGCGTGTCGACGAGGAGCTGCTCGCCCGTCTCGGCGTCGTCGAGCACGACCCAGCCGACGTCCGGCAGCTCGTGCTCGCGCGGGTCGCGGACGCGCAGGGCGATGACGTCGTGCCGGAGCGCGAGCGCGCCGAGCGGGCGCTCCCAGCCGGGCGCGGCGAGGAAGTCGGACACGACGAAGACGACCGAGCGCCGCTTGAGCGCGCCGGCGGCGGCGGCGAGCACGTCGCCGAGCGGCGTGAACGGCGCGCGCCTCCGGTGCGGCGTGCGCGAGAGCTCCTCGAGGATGCGGAGCACCTGGAGCCGTCCGCTGCCGGCGGGCACGACGCGCTGGCCCACGCCGTCGAACACGACGGCGCCGACGCGGTTCCCGCTCCGCGTGAGGATCCGGGACAGCACGCCGACGACCTCCGCCACGAGCGCACGCTTCGTGCGCGTCTGCGTGCCGAAGTCGACCGACGGCGAGAGGTCGCAGACGAACTGCGCCGTCACCTCGCGGTCCTCGTGGTAGCGGCGGACGTACGGCGCGCCCATGCGCGCCGTCACGTTCCAGTCGATCGCGCGCACGTCGTCGCCGGCCTGGTACTCGCGGATGTCAGCGAGGTCGAGGCCGTGCCCGAAGAAGAGCGTGCGGTACTCGCCCTGAAGGAGCCCGTCGAGCCTCCGCAGGACGGTCCAGTCGAGGCGCTGGAGGAGCGCTTCAGGCGCGGGCGACGACAGGCTTCCGCTCCAGCGGCTGGCTCGGGCGCGGCACGCGCTCGAGCACGCGCCCGACGAGGTCGTCGGGGCGCACGCCGTCGGCGAGCGCCTCGTACGAGAGGACGAGCCGGTGGCGCAGCACGTCGGGCGCGACGTCGACGAGGTCCTGGACGAGCGCGTACGCGCGGCCTCGCAGGAGCGCGAGCGCGCGCGCGCCCACGACGACGTTGATCGACGCGCGGGGGCTCGCGCCGTACGTGATGTACTTCGCGATGGGCTCGAGGCCGTACTCCTTGGGGCGGCGCGTCGCGTACGACAGCCGCACCGCGTACTCCATGAGCACCGGGTCGACGAACACGGCGTCGGCCTCGCGCTGGAGACCCTGCAGCCGGTCCATCGTCATGATCGGCTGGATGTCGGGAAGCGCCGCGGTGACGCGCTCGACGACGACGAATTCGTCCATCTCGGACGGGTAGTCCACGAGGACCTTGAGCATGAAGCGGTCGACCTGCGCCTCCGGGAGCGCGTACGTCCCCTCGGTCTCGATCGGGTTCTGCGTCGCCATGACGAGGAACGGGTCCGGCACGCGGAACGTCTCGCGGCCGATGGTGACCTGCCGCTCCTGCATCACCTCGAGGAGCGCGCTCTGCACCTTGGCCGGCGCGCGGTTGATCTCGTCGGCGAGGAGCAGGTTCGTGAACACCGGACCGCGCCAGGTCGTGAACTCGCCGCTCCGCTGGTCGTAGACGCGGGTGCCGACGAGGTCGGCCGGCACGAGGTCCGGCGTGAACTGGATGCGCTTGAACTCGCCGGAGATCGCCTGGGCGACGCACTTCACGGCGAGGGTCTTCGCGAGGCCCGGCACGCCCTCGACGAGGAGGTGCCCGCGCGAGAGGAGCGCGATGAGGATCCGCTCGAGCAGGTGGTCCTGCCCGACGATCACCTTCTTGATCTCGAACAACAGGCGCCGCATCTCGGGAGCCGACTTCGTTTCTGCCATTTCGTCCTTTCGTCCGGGCCGCACGCGCTACGCCCGCGCGGCCCGAACCTCTTTCATCCGTTCGGCCCGCACCGGCTTCGCCGGCGCGGGCCGTGCCCCATTCAACTAATGCACCGGCGGTCCGCCGCCGGAGGCCGCCGCGTCGATCGGTACGGCGAAGCCGATGCCGCTGAAGGCGTCGATGTTCACCGGATTCGCGAGGCCCGTGACGATGCCCACCACGTCGCCGTCCCGGTTGATGAGCGGCCCGCCGCTGTTGCCGGGGTTGACCGCCGCGTCGAACTGGATGAGGCCGGAGAGGATCTGGCCGCCGCGCGGCTGGAACGAACGGTCGAGCCCGCTGATGACGCCGGCCGAGAGCGAGCGCGCGAGCCCGAGCGGGTTGCCGATGACGTAGGCCTCGTCGCCCGGGCGGAGGCCGCGCGGGTCGCCGAGCACCGCCGGGACGACGGCCTGCGGCAGGCGCTGCGGGACGAGGAACGCGATGTCGTTCGCGGGAGCGGTCTGTGCGACGTCGGCCGGCGACTCGGTGCCGTCGCTGAACGTCACGGTGATCGACGTCGCCCCGCGCACGATGTGCTCGTTCGTGATGATCGTGCCGCGCGTGTCGAGGACCACGCCCGACCCCGCCTGCGTGCCGGCACCGCCCTCCCGCGGGACGCTCGCGCGCACGAGCACGACGGAGTGCCGCGTCCGCTCCCAGATCCCGACGCCGGGCGGAGGCGACGGCGTCTGCGACGCGAGCACGCGGCCGACGACCCCCTCGACGTCGCCCTCGGTGAGCGCGGCCGGCGGCGCGTAGATGAGCCCGAGCGCGAGGAGGATCATGCCGGCGCCGAGAGCGAGCGCGACGAGGTCGCGGAGCCCGCGCGCGAGCGCGGGAATGCGGCGCGGACGGTCCGGCGCGGCCGGCGGCGGCGCATGCTCCGGCGGATCGGCCCGGACGAAGTCGCCGTACGGTCGATCCGCCCTCGACATGGAGGGAGTCTAGGCACCTCCCTCTAAGCGAACGCTAAGACGGCGGGCGGCCGGGCGCGCGCCGCGCGGACCGCGTGCGCTAGACCGCCGGCTTCTCCGCCCAGGCCTCGTCGACGGCCCGGATGTGGAACGCGACGCCGCGGCTCCCGGGGCTGAACACGTAGCGGCGCACCTCGACCCGCTCCCCGAAGCGGCGGGCGAACGCCGCGGCGAGGTCGATCGCCGACCACTGCGTCGCGTCCTTCGCGGCTCCGCTCGCGGCGAACTCCTCGAGGAACCGGCCGAGCCGCTCGCCGTCGACCCGCGTGCCGCTGACGAACACGAGCGCGTCGTCCACGCGCCGGCTGACGAACGTCCGAGAGGTCATGGCCCTCCCCGAGCATGCCGGATGCCTACCGGCGCCGCGCCTTCTTCCCCCCCGGCTCCGCGCGCCGGACCTCGGGATCGAGAGCGAACGCGGCGGACGGGTCCTCGCCGACCTCGTCGCGCAGCGCCGCGGCCAGAGGCCGCACCACCCTGCGGATGCCCGTCCACAGCTCCTTCACCTGGTCCTCGGGGTCCGCCCGCTTCGCCGTGCGGACGGCGCGTTCGAGCGCGTCCCACGGCGCGTCGAGCCGGTCGCGCGCGGCCTTCGAGAGGCGGCCCGCGGCGGCGCCGATCCTCCGGTAGCGGTCCACGAGGTCCGCCCGCGCCTGGTCGCTGCGGACGACCTGCGCCCGCGTCGCCGTGAGCGTGAGCGCCTGGAGGTAGGACGCGTGCTGCAGGATCTCGACGGCGGCGTCGCGGTCGCTCGCAGCGAGCCTGCTCACCGCGCGAGCGCCCGCTCGACCGCGCCGACGAGCGCGTCGATCTGGAACGGCTTCGGCAGGAGCTCGCTGACGCCGGGAAGGTCGGCGGCGCGCGCGAGATCCTGCGGCTGCGCGCCCGACACGATCACGAACGCGCTCGGGCAGCCGCTCGCTTGGAGGCGCTCGACGACCCCGAAGCCGTCGACGGAGCCGCGAACGAGCAGGTCGAGCACGATCACGTCCGGCGCGCGCTCCGCGCACAGCCGTACCGCGTCCGCCCCGTCGTCCACCGCACGCACCTCGTGCCGCTCCCCGAGAACGAGCGCGATCACGTCGCGCACGTCCGCGTCGTCGTCCACGACGAGCACGTACCCCCTGTGTCCGCCCACGCGCGGACATGGTCCACCCTGCGTCCAGTGCGCGTCCGGCGGACCGCCGGAGCGCCGCCTGCCTCAGACTGCGCACGCTGTGCGGCGCTCGAGCGGCATCCTCCTGCCCGTCGCGTCGCTGCCGGGCGGACGCCTCGACCGCGAGGCCCACCGCTTCGTGGAGCGCCTCGCCAAGGCGCGCCAGTCGTGGTGGCAGGTGCTTCCCTTGAATCCTCCCGACGCCCTCGGCTCTCCGTACAGCGCGCTGTCGGCCTTCGCGGCGCATCCGGGCTACCTCGCCGAGCCGACGGCGCGGGTGACCGCGCACGAGCGCCGCGTGTTCCGCGAGCGCAATGCCTACTGGCTCCCCGACTGGCTCCGCTACGCGGGGCAGGACGCCCTCGACGACCAGGTCCGGTTCGACCGCGAATGGCGCGCGCTCCGACGGCACGCGACGGCGCGCGGCGTGCGGATCATGGGCGACATGCCGATCTTCATCGCGGCCGGCAGCGCCGACCACCTCGCGCACCCGGAGCTGTTCCAGCGCGGCGCGGTCGCCGGCGTGCCGCCGGACTACTTCAGCCGGACCGGCCAGCTCTGGGGCAATCCGCTCTACGACTGGAGCGCGCTGCGCAGGACGGGCTACCGCTGGTGGATCGAGCGGCTCCGCCGCGCGCTCGCGCTCTACGACGTCGTGCGCGTCGATCACTTCCGCGGCTTCGTCGCGTACTGGAGCGTGCGCGCGGGCGCGCGCGACGCACGGCGCGGTCGCTGGCGTCGCGGTCCGGGCGCGGCCCCGTTCCGCGCGGCGGAGCGCGAGCTCGGTCGGCTCGCGGTGGTCGCGGAGGACCTCGGCGTGATCACGCCCGCCGTCCAGCGCCTCCGCGACGCGCTCGGGTTCCCCGGGATGCGCGTCGCGCAGTTCGCGTACGGCGACGCGCGCTCGCCGCACCGCGTCGAGCGTCACCCGCGCGACGTCGTCGCGTACACCGGCACCCACGACAACGACACCGCCCTCGGCTGGTGGCGCTCGCTCGATCGCCCGACCCGCGAGCGGACCGGCCTCCCGGGGCGCGAGCCGGGATGGGAGCTCATCGAGCTCGTGTGGTCGTCGCGCGCCGACGTCGCCATTGCCCCGCTCCAGGACGTGCTCGGCCTCGGGACCGCCGCGCGCGTCAACCGTCCGGGTCGCGCGCGCGGCAACTGGCGCTGGCGCATGCGCGCCGGCTCGTTCACCGCGGCGCACGCACGGCGGCTCGCGGCCATCACGGAGCGGGCGCGGCGCGCCCCGTGACCGGCGTGCGCGTCCACCGCGTGCGGAGCCGGATCCTCCGCGGGGCGCGGACCGTGCGCGCGCTCGTGCCGCCCGAGCCGCGGGCGCTGCTCGTGCTCGCCGACGGGGCGAACGTCTTCTCCGAGCCGCGCGCCTCGCGCCGCACCTGGGGGGCCGACCGCGCCGCGCGCGCTCTCGACGGCCTCGCGATCGTCGCGGTGGACGCCGGGCGCACGCGCACGCGCGACTACCTGCCCTATCCCGACCCGCGCGCGCGCCGGCGGCGCCTCGCGTACCGCGCGGACCGCTACGCGGCGTTCCTCGCGGAGGAGCTCCTCCCGTTCCTCGAGCGGCGGCATCCGGCCCTCGCGGGCATCACGCTGCGCGGGGTCGGCGGCTCGTCCTACGGCGCGGTCGCCGCGCTCCGCGCGGCCACGCGCACGCCCGACTTCTCGCGCGTGCTCGTCGAGAGCATCCCGCCGTGGATCGGCGGCGGCCGGCTCCTCGACGACGTGCGGACCGCGCCCGTCATCCCGCGCCGCGCGTGGGTCGGCGCGGGGACCGCGGAGTCGCGTGACGACGACGTCGCCGCGCGCGTCGCGGACGGCGCGCGCGCGCTAGCGGGGATCCTCCGCTCGCGCGGGGCGCGCGTGCGCCTCCGGATCGTCGACGGGGCCCGGCACGACGAGCGCGCCTGGGCCGGACGCCTCCCCCTCGCGCTGCGATACCTCTTCAGCGAGCTCGCCGAGTAGCCGCGCCTCGCTCCGGCGGCGCTCGACCTCGCGGCGCGCGATCGCGAGGAGCTCGTTCAGCGCGCGCCCGACGAGCGCGATCGTGAACGCGTCGACCGCCCAGGCGAGGAGACCACGCGCGGGCGCGGCGGGAGCCGGAGGCACGAGCCCGGGTCGGAACAGCGCGGCCAGCGCCATGCCGACCCACGTCCCGAAGCAGAGGTGGCACGACACGAGCTTTCCGGCGTGTGCCGAGATCCGCGCGGCGCGCTCGCGGACGCCGGCGAAGAGCCAGGACTCCACGACGATGTACGTGATCTGGTGGCACGCCGCGCCGAGGATGAAGAGCCGCCGCACCCGGGCGGGCCGTGCAAGCGGCGCACCGGCCGCGGTACGACGGCTCCGGGACGGACGATCCGGGCCTAGATCGCGGTCCAGCCTCCGTCGACGGCGATGGTCTGGCCGGTGATCATCTTGGCCGCGTCGGACGCGAGGTAGACGCACGCGTTCGCGACGTCGGCCGGCTCCGCGAGCGTGCCGAGGGGGATGCGCGACATCACGTCGCGGCTGAATTCCTGGTCCTCGAACATGGGCGCGGTGAGCGGCGTGAGCACGAAGGTGGGCGCGATCGCGTTGACGGTCACCTTGTGCTTCGCCCACTCGAGCGCGAGCACTCGGGTGAGGTTCACCACGCCGGCCTTGCTCGAGCAGTACGCGGCGCGGCGGTAGTACCCCACGAGGCCCATCTGGGACGCGATGTTCACGATGCGCCCGCCGCCGTGCTCGACCATGTGGCGGCCCTCCGCCTGCGCGCAGAAGAACAGGCCTTTGAGGTTCGTGTCGACGACGGTGTCCCAGTCCTCCTCGCTCACGTCGAGCGCGAAGCGCTGGATGTTGAGGCCGGCGTTGTTGACCGCGATGTCGAGCCGCCCGAGCGCGCGCGCCGTCTCGGCCGCCATCCCGCGCACCGCCGCGAGATCGCGGACGTCGAGCGGGAACGCGTGCGACCGGCGGCCGAGCGCCCCGATCTCTCCGGCGGTCGCGCGCCCGGCGTCCATCTTCCCCGGCAGCTCCGTGACGGCGACGTCGGCCCCGTGCGCGGCGAGCGCCAGCGCGATCGCCTTCCCGAGGCCGCCGCCCGCGCCGGTGACCACGGCTACCCTGCCCGCGAGCGAGAACGCGCCGTCCATCGGCGGAGGATCGTAATGAAGATCGCGGTCGTCGGGGCCGGGCTCATGGGCGCGCCGATCGGCGCGGAGTACGCCCTCGGCGGGCATGACGTCGTGCTGGTCGCCTCGAGCGCCGCGTCGAGCGCCGCGGCGGTGTCGCGCGCGCACGACGCGATCGGCACGCTCGAGCAGGAGGGCCTCGCCGACACGGCACGCGCGAGCGCGGGACGCGGGCGCATCGCGGCGGCGCCGCTCGCCCGCGCGTGCGAGGGCGCGGACCTCATCGTGGAGTCGCTGCCCGAGGACCTGGCGCGGAAGGGCGACGTCCTGCGCGAAGCGCTCGGAGCCGCGCCCGCGACGGCGATCGTCGCCTCGAACACGTCGTCGATCCCGATCGACGCGATCGGCGAGGCGTGCGGCGCAGCTCCGCGCGTGGTCGGCGCGCACTACTTCAACCCTCCGCACCTCATGCCGCTCGTGGAGGTGATCGCGGGCCCGCGCACGCTGGGCTCGGCGGTGGAGACGGTCGCGTCCGCGCTCCGCGGCATCGGGAAGCAGCCCGTGTTCGCGCGCGACGTGCCGGGATTCCTGTGGAACCGGCTCCAGTTCGCCCTCCTGCACGAGGCGGCGCGGATCGTCGACGAGCAGGTCGCGACGCCCGAGGACGTCGACCTCGCCGTGCGGCGTGGCCTCGCGCGCCGCTGGTCGCTCGTCGGGCCGTTCGAGACGATGGCGCTCGGCGGCGCGGCGACCTTCGCCGCGATCGCCGCGCGCCTCTTCCCCGAGGTCGAGCGCCCCGTCGACGCGGCCGCGCTCGCGCGCGTCCGCCTCCCGGCGGTCGGGCCGGAGACGCGCGCGCAGCGCGATCGCTTGCTCGCTCGGTTGCTGCGTGACGGTCGGTAGGGCACTGGGTCCGTCGTCCGACCGTCCTGATCCCACTCAGTCGTTCGAGGACGAAGGTCTACCTACCGGCTGCCGGGTCGACGGGTCAAGGTCGTTGTCTTGGAGATCGCCGCCGCCGCCTACGCACGGAACCGCGTGCTCGCGGGACTGAGCGGCGCGGACCTCGAGTTCGTCGCGCCGCATCTCCGCCCTCGCGCGCTCGCCCGGGACGAGGAGCTCTGCGCCGGAGGCGCGCTCATCGAGACCATCTACTTCCCCTTCTCCGGGCTGGTCTCGCTCATCGCACCGCTCTCGTCGGGGCACGAGGTGGAGGTCGGCGTCATCGGCCGCGACGGGATGTTCGGCGCGCTCGCGTACCCCGGTGCGCGCAGCCTGCCGGCGCGGGCGTCGGGACAGATCGCCGGGAACGGCGTGGAGATCGCCCCGGAGCGGTTCTGGGAGGCCTGCTCGCGCAGCGTGACGCTCCGCGCCACGGCCGCGCGCGCGGCCCAGGCGCAGGTCGCGGCGATGGCGCAGACGGCCGCGTGCAACAGCGCGCACGAGGTCGGGCAGCGGCTAGCGCGGTGGCTCCTGATCGCGCGCGACGCCGCCGCGAGCGACGACCTCTCGCTCACCCACGCGCTGCTCGCGATCATGATCGGCGCGCAGCGGCCGACCGTGACCTTGGCGGCACGGCGGCTGCAGGATGCGCGGATCATCGACTACCGGCGGGGCAGGATCCACCTGAACGACCTTGCGGCGCTCGAGGCGCACGCCTGCGAGTGCTACCGGGCCGTGCGGAACGAGATGGAGCGTCTCCTCGGCGCGGGCGAGGCCGGCGGTGTCGGCGTAGCCGCGGGCTGATCCCGATGAACCCGCGGCAGGACGGCGCGCGGCCGCGCGTCCTCGTGATCGACGACGACGACGCGCTCTGCGAGACGGTGCGTCAGGTGCTCGGCGACGCGGGCTACGCGGTCGCGACGGTGCCGCACGGCGCGGCGGCGCTCGAGCTCATCCGCCAGCATCAGCCGGCGGTGATCCTCCTCGACCTGCGCATGCCGATCATGGACGGCTGGTCGTTCGTCGATCAGTACCGCCGGCTCGCGCATCCGGCCGCGAAGATCGTGCTCCTCTCGGGAGCGCGGGACCTTGCGACGATCGCGCGCACGCTCGAGGTGGACGGCCACGTCGCCAAGCCGTTCGCGATGGACGATCTGACGCGCGAGGTCGAGCGGGCTCTCGGGGGCGCCTAGTCCGCGCGGTCGCGCGCGCCGTCGCGGGCCCGCAGATCCGAGTTCGCCGCGCGCAGGTCGCGGTTGGCCCGCCGCAGGCCGTTCATCCGTCGCGCGGTCGCGTCGCGGTCGCGCCCGACGCTCCTCGCGACGAGTCCCGCGCGGTTCGCGGCGTCGAACTTCCCGAAGAGGTGCGCGATGTGCGCCTTCACGGCCTGCTGGCTGACGCCGAGCTCGGACGCGATGCGCTTGGTCGGCTGACCCGCGCGGACGCGCGAGAGGACCTCGCGCTCGCGCCCGGTCAGATCCACGTGCTCACCTGGACCTTTGTCCAGCATGGCGCGCCCGAGGTCAAGCGCGCCGTCCCGTCAGGCGGCTGACGGCGCGCGGAGCAGGACAGCCGCGAGAGGCGGCAGCGTGAGCTCGAGCGAGCGGACCTGGCCGTGCGCGGGGACCGCCGAGGCATCCGTCCGGCCGGCGTTCCCGAGCCCGCTACCCCCGTACACGGCCGCGTCGGTGTTGAGGATCTCGTCCCAGGTCCCCCCGCGCGGCACGCCGACGCGGTAGCGGTGGCGCGGGACGGGCGTGAAGTTGAAGGCGGCGAGCACGAGGTCGCCGGCGCGCGAGCGCCGGAAGAACGCGAGGACGCTCTGCTCCGTGTCCGCGTGGACGGCCCACTCGAAGCCGGCGGGATCGAGGTCGAGGTCGTGGAGCGCGGTCTCCCGGGCGTACGCGCGCGCGAGGTCGCCCGCGCACCGGAGGATCCCCGCGTGCCGCTCGTCGGAGAGGAGGTGCCAGTCGAGGCTCCGGTCGTGGTGCCACTCGGCCTCCTGGCCCCACTCGTCTCCCATGAAGAGGAGCTTCTTCCCGGGCTGCGCGCACTGGTAGGCGAGGAGGAGGCGGAGCGTGGCGCGGCGCTGCCAGTCGTCGCCGGGGAAGCGCGCCATGAGCGAGCCCTTCCCGTGCACGACCTCGTCGTGCGACAGCGGGAGCACGAACGACTCGGTCCACGCGTACATGATCCGGAAGGTCAGCTCGCCGTGGTGGTGCCTCCGGTGCACGGGATCGCGCGAGAGGAAGTCGAGCGTGTCGTGCATCCACCCGAGATCCCACTTGAGGCCGAAGCCGAGACCGCCGACGTACGTGGGCCGCGACACGAGCGGCCACGCGTGCGACTCCTCGGCGATCGTCTCCGCGCCGGGGAAGCGCGCGTAGACGCTCCGGTTCAGCTCGCGGAGGAGCGCGATCGCGCCGAGGTCCTCGTTCCCGCCGAACTCGTTCGGCACCCACTCGCCGGGACCGCGCGAGTAGTCGAGCCGGAGCATCGACGCCACGGCGTCGACGCGCAGCGCGTCGGCGTGGTAACGGTCGAGCCAGAAGTGCGCGCTCGAGAGGAGGAACGAGCGCACCTCGTGCCGTCCGTAGTTGAACACGTGGCTCTTCCAGTCCGGGTGGATCCGCTGGAGCGGCGCGTCGTGCTCGTAGAGGTGCGTACCGTCGAAGAACGCGAGGCCGTGCGCGTCCGCGGGGAAGTGCGACGGCACCCAGTCGAGCACGACGCCGATGCCGCGCTGGTGCAGGTGGTCGATGAGCCACATGAGGTCCTCCGGTGCGCCGTAGCGCGCGGTCGGCGCGAAGAAGCCCGTGACCTGGTAGCCCCACGAGGCGTAGAAGGGGTGCTCCATCACGGGCATGAGCTCGACGTGCGTGAAGCCGAGCGACAGCACGTGCTCCGCGAGGAGCGGGGCGATCTCGCGGTACGTGAGCGGCCGGCCGCCCTCGCCCGGCACGCGCCGCCACGAGCCGAGGTGCACCTCGTAGATCGACCAGGGCTCGTGCTGCGCGCTCCGCGCGCGGCGCGCCTCCATCCACGACGCGTCGCCCCACTCGTAGCGGAGCGCGCTGACGACCGACGCGGTGCGCGGAGGACGCTCGGTGCGGAACGCGAACGGGTCCGCCTTGTCCTGCCATGCGCGGCCCGCGCCGTCGACGCGGAGCTTGTACGCGGCGCCCTCGCCGATGCCGGGCACGCGGGTCGTCCAGATGCCGCCCGGGCCCGCGAGCATGACGTTGCGCCGCGGGTCCCAGCCGTTCCATTCACCGAGCACGGAGACGCTCCGCGCGTTCGGCGCCCAGACGGCGAACGACACGCCGTCGTCGTCCTTATGCGCGCCGAGCCTCTCGTAGAGGCGCGTGTGGGTCCCCTCGGCGAAGAGGTGGACGTCCTCCGCGGTGAGGATCACGGCCCGCGGCGCGGCGCGTCGAGGATCCCGAGCATCCCACGGACAGGCACCTCGAGCCAGTCGGGACGCGCCGCGATCTCGTACTCGAGCTCGCGCGACGCCTTCTCGAGGAGCAGGGTCTCGAGGAGGAGCGCCGCGTCCGCGGGCCGAGCGGGCCACAGCCCCGTGCCGACCATGGCGTCACGGTAGTCGCGGAGGAACCGGGCCGACACGAGCGCGGTCCACGCCTTCGCCCACGCCCGGTCGCCGTCCCGCGCCTCCCGCGCCGACAGCGCGACGTGCGCCGCGTAGTCGAACGAGCGGAGCATGCCGGCGACGTCCCGCAGCGGCGACCGCTTCGCTCGGCGCTCGGAGAGCGGCACCGCGGGCTCACCCTCGAAGTCGATGATCACCGGCTCGTCCGCCGCGAGCAGCACTTGCCCGAGGTGGAGGTCGCCGTGGATGCGCGTGCGCCACAGCGTGAGCGGCCGCTCGAGGAGCTCCCGGATCCGCTCGTGCGCCTCGGCCTCGCGCGAGAGGAGGAGCTCGGCGTCGGCGCGGCCGGCGCCGAGTCCGGGGAGGGCGCCGCGCAGCCGCCGGAGCGATCGCGACACCCCGTTGCGCACGCTCTGGTACAGCGAGCGCTGGTACTGGGGCGTGAACGCCTCGGGCGCGAACGCCGGATCCTGCTGCTCGCTCGCGAGCGCGCGGTGGAGCTCGGCGACGCGGGTGCCGAGGCGGCCGGCGAGGGCGAGCGACGGCTCGAAGGCGGTCGCGGCCTCGCGCGGGACGGCGATGTCCGCGAGCGCGAGCGGCGTCGCCGCGGGGATCTCGGGCGCGGGCTGGCCGGCCGCGTGGTCGAGCGCGCCGGCGACGTCGCGGAGCGTGCGCTCCCAGGCGTCGCCCTGGTTCGGCACGTAGCCCTGGAGCATCGCGAGCGTGATCCGCGCGCCGCCCGCGCCTTCGGCCTCGAGGCTCCCGCCGACCGCCGGCGTGTGCGCGAAGCCCGCGCGCTCCGTGAGGAAGCGGCCGATCTCGACGTCGGGATGCGGTCCCTCCTCCGCGCGGCGGTAGAGCTTCACGATGAAGCGCTCGCCGAAGACGAGGCTCGTGTTCGACTGCTCCGCGCGCGAGAGCGCCACGTCGGGCAGGTCGTCCAGCTCGGGCGCGATCCGGCCGAGCGCGGGCGCGGGGACGCCCACGAGCTCGCCGCGCTCGCCCTTCCAGCGCCGGCGCTTCGCGATCGTGCGCACGAGCGCGCCGGCGAGCGCGCGCTGCCCGAGCGCGTCGACGAGCACGCCCGACCGCAGGCGCGCGACCGTCTCGTCCGCCGACGCGTCGGGGGCGATCGAGAGCGGGAGGACGTACGTCTCGGGCTCGCCCTCCGAGTACGAGAGCTCGACGAGGAGCACGGCCGCGTCCGCCTCGCGCAGCGGGGTCGCCTCCGCGATCCGGCAGGCGATGACCTTGCGCGCCTTGCCGAAGGACCAGCGCCGCCCCGCGATGTACTGCGGCAGCACCGCCTCGAGCGCCGCGCGCGAGCCGCGGTCGCGCAGCAGATCGCCCCAGCCCGACGCCTCGAGCGCCGGGATATCGCGCTCCGGCACGACGGCCACCGGCTCGCGCCGCTCCTCGAGGAGGAACCACTGGAACGCGTGCGGCCCGAGCGTGACGAAGTACGGGAGCTCGCCGATCGGTGGGAACTCCGTCCGGCCGAAGAGCTCCACCGGGACGCGGCCGGCGAGGTCACGGAGGTCGAGCTCGCACGGCTGCGCGAAGCGCGACAGGTTCGCGACGCAGAGGATCGTCTGCCCCTCGCCGCAGCGCAGGTACGCGAGCACCTTGCGGTTCTCCGGATGGAGCAGGCGGAACTCCCCGCGTCCGAACGCCGTGTAGCGCTTGCGCAGCGCGATGAGGCGCTTCATCCACGAGAGGAGCGAGTGCGGGTTCCGCTGCTGGACCTCGACGTTGACCGTTCCGTACTGGTACTCGCCGTCGGAGATCGGCGGAAGGTAGAGGCGCTGGCCGTCCGCGCGGGAGAAGCCCGCGTTCCGGTCCGCGCTCCACTGCATCGGCGTGCGCACGCCGTTGCGGTCTCCGAGGTAGATGTTGTCCCCCATCCCGATCTCGTCGCCGTAGTAGATGATCGGCGTCCCCGGCAGCGAGAAGAGCAGCGAGTTCATGAGCTCGATGCGGCGGCGGTCGTTCCCGAGGAGCGGCGCGAGCCGGCGGCGGATCCCGAGGTTGATGCGCGCGACGGGGTCCTGCGCGTACGTCCGGTACATGTGGTCGCGCTCCTCGTCCGTGACCATCTCGAGCGTCAGCTCGTCGTGGTTGCGGAGGAACAGCGCCCACTGCGCGTTCTCGGCGATCGGCGGCGTCTGGGCGAGGATGTCGACGATCGGGAAGCGGTCCTCCATCCGGATCGCCATGTAGAGGCGGGGCATGACCGGGAAGTGGTAGGCCATGTGGCACTCGTCGCCGTCGCCGAAGTACGCGGCCGCGTCCTCGGGCCACTGGTTCGCCTCCGCGAGCAGCATCCGGTCGCCGTACTTCGCGTCGAGGTGCGCGCGCAGCTGCTTGAGGTAGGCGTGCGTCTCCGGCAGGTTCTCGCACGAGGTTCCCTCGCGCTCGTACAGGTACGGGATGGCGTCGAGGCGCAGACCGTCGAAGCCGAGGTCGAACCAGTGGTCGAGCACGCGCTCGATCGCGGCGCGCACCTCGGGCTCGTCGAAGTTGAGGTCCGGCTGGTGCGAGTAGAAGCGGTGCCAGTAGTACTGCTTCGCGACGGGGTCGTACGCCCAGTTGGACGTCTCGAAGTCCTTGAAGATGATCCGCGCGTCCTTGTACCGGTCCGCGGTGGGGCTCCACACGTACCAGTTGCGCGCGCGCGAGCCGGGCCGCGCGTGGCGCGCGCGCTGGAACCAGGGGTGCTGGTCGCTCGTGTGGTTCGCCACGAGCTCGCCGATCACCCTGATCCCGCGGCGGTGAGCCTCCTTCACGAGGCGGCGCACGTCGGCGAGCTCGCCGTACATCGGGTTCACCGTCAGGTAGTCGGCGATGTCGTACCCGTCGTCCCGCAGCGGCGACGGCATGAACGGGAGGAGCCAGAGCGCGGTGATCCCGAGGTCCTGGAGGTAGTCGAGCTTCGAGATGAGCCCGGGCAGGTCGCCGATCCCGTCGCCGTTGCTGTCGGCGAACGCGCGCACGTGCGCCTCGTAGATGACCGCGTCCTTGTACCAGGTCATCGTCGGCGCCTCGACGACGGGATCGTCGGCGGGACGCGCGACGCGAGCGGTGCAACTGGCGCGCGGCGCGGGCTGATGTGCGTCGATCCCGGGGGTTCCCTCCGCAGAGGGGCCCGGGATCGGGAAGCACAGCAGCCCCGCCGCGCGCGGGGGCGCACACCGCTCGCGATGCGACTCACTGCTGGTCCTCGATCGCGAAGATGTGCGCGGGCAGGTCGGGCTCGAGGCGCACGAAGTTCCGTCCTCCGCTCCACGGATAGGTCTTCCCGGTCAGCTCATCCCTCACCGTGAACCGCCCGCCCTCCTCGATCCCCAGGGCGGCGAGGTCGAGGTCGGTCCAGCCGCTCTGGGGCCAGCGCCAGTCGAGGCTCACGACCACGAGGACCGTGTCGCCGTCGCGGCGCTTCGAGTAGACGATCAGCTGGTCGTTGTCCACCCGGTGGAAGGTCAGCGGCCGATCGCGCCGCAGCGCCGGATGGACCTGCCGGATGCGGTTCAGCGACGCGAGGAACGGCGCGATGCTCTTCGGGTCGTCCAGGTCCCAGCGCCGCAGCTCGTACTTCTCCGACGACCGGTACTCCTCGCGGCCGGGCGCGAGCGGCGCGTTCTCGAGCAGCTCGAACGCCGGCGCGTACACGCCCCAGCTCGCCGCGAGCGTCGACGCGAGCGTCGCGCGCGACAGGAACGCCGGCCGCCCGCCCTCCTGGAGATGGAAGGGAAGGATGTCGGGCGTGTTCGGCCAGAAGTTCGGCCGCATGAACTCCGCGAGCTCCGTCGCCGTCAGCTCCGTGAGGTATCGCTCGAGCTCCCACTTCTCCGTCCGCCAGGTGAAGTAGGTATAGGACTGCGAGAACCCGGCCTTCGCGAGCCGCGCCATGACCTTCGGCCGGGTGAACGCTTCGGCGAGGAAGATCGCGTCCGGGTACACCCGCTTCACCTCGGCGAGGCACCACCGCCAGAAGCCGAACGGCTTGGTGTGCGGGTTGTCCACGCGGAACGCGCGCACGCCCTGCGCGGCCCAGAAGAGGAACACGTCACGGAGCGCGCCCCAGAGCTCGCGCCACGCGGCGCCCGTCATGTCGAGCGGGTAGATGTCCTGGTACTTCTTCGGCGGGTTCTCGGCGTACCTGATCGTGCCGTCGGGCCGGTGCCTGAACCACTCGGGATGCTCGCGCACCCACGGGTGGTCGGGCGAGCACTGGAACGCGATGTCGAGAGCGAGATCCATGCCGCGCTCGCGGCACGCGGCCGCGAGTGCGCGGACGTCGTCGACCGTCCCGAGCGCCGGCGCGACCGCGCAGTGGCCGCCCTCCTCGGAGCCGATCGCGTACGGGCTGCCGGGGTCGTCAGGTCCGGCGGCGAGCGCGTTGTCGCGTCCCTTCCGGAACGTGCGCCCGATCGGATGGATCGGGAGCAGGTAGAGCACGTCGAAGCCGAGCCCCGCGGCGTGCGGGAGCACGCGCTCGCGCACGTCGGCGAGCGTCCCCTGCCGCACGCCGGCTTCGCCGGCGGCGGTCGGGCCTGCGAAGACCGAGCGCGGGAACACCTTGTACCAGGCGCTCGCCGCCGCGCGCTCGCGCTCGACCGCGACCTCGAGCACGCGCGCGTAGCGCGTCGGGTCGCGGCGCGCCGCGTGGCGATCCATGAGGGCCGTGGCCTCCGCCGCGGCGGCCGCGTCGCCGTCGCGCAGCCGCCGGCCGAGGGAGCGCAGCGCCGCGGCGTCCGCCGCCTTCGCGCGTTTCGCCGCCTCCCCCACGAGGATCGCGCCCTCGTCGAGCTCGAGGGCGACGTCCTGGCCCGCCTCGACGCGCTTCTGGAGCTCGGCCGCCCATGTCGCGTACGCATCGACCCACGCCGCGACGGTGTAGTGGTACGTGCCGAGGCGGTCGACGGCGAAGGACGCGCGCCACCGGTCGTTGCCGAGCGCCTCCGCGCGCGTCTCCGACCAGGCGACGTCGCACTCGTGCTTGTGGACGAGCACGGCCGCGACGCGGTCGTGCCCGTCGGCGAACGCGTCGAACTCGACCGTCACCCGGTCGCCCACCGTGCGCTTGATGGGATGCTCGCCGGCGTCGATCTCCGGCCGCACCCCCTCGATCGCGACCCGCCGCCGCGACTCCCGCATCGCACGGTGTCCCTGCATGCGCCGTGCACCGGGGGACCGCCCCGGGGTGAGCGCTCGGTCGTCCGCCGGGCGTCCGGCACGCCATTCGCACCGGGGAACGGCGTGACCCGCCGCGCCACCTACCGCCTACAGCTGCGCCCGGGGTTCGGCTACGCGGAGGTCGCGGCCGCGGCTCCGTACCTCCGCCGCCTCGGCGTGAGCCACGCGTACACGTCGCCGTACCTCCAGGCGGGCCCCGGCAGCAGCCACGGCTACGACGTCGTCGACCACACGCGCATCAACGCCGAGCTCGGCACCGAGGACGAGCACCGCGCGATGCGGGCCGCCTTCGCGCGCGAGGGGCTCGCGCAGGTGGTCGACGTCGTCCCGAACCACATGCGCATCGACCCTCCCGTGAACCGCTGGTGGTGGGACGTGCTCGAGAACGGGCAGGCGAGCCGCTACGCGTCGTACTTCGACGTGGACTGGGACCCTCCCGAGCGGAAGCTCCGGAACCAGGTCCTCCTCCCCGTGCTCGGCGATCACTACGGCCGCGTCCTCGAGGCGGGAGAGATCCACCTCAGGCGCGACGGCGGGCGGTTCGTCGTGCGCTACGGCGCCCGCGAGTTCCCGCTGTCGCCGGCGACCCTCGACGGCATCCTCGCGGCGGCGGGCCAGCCCGACCTCGCGCTCGAGGCGGCGTCCCTGCCGCCGTCGGACGCGGACGACGACGCGAGCGTGCGCGAGCGGCACGAGCGGAAGGAGCGGCTCGCCGGCGAGATCGAGCGCCGCGCCGCCGATCCCGCCGTGGCGGCGCGCATCGACCGCGAGGTCGCGCGCATCGAGGCCGATCCCGACGAGCTCGACTGGCTCCTCGCGCGCCAGAACTACCGCCTCGCGTTCTGGCGCGTCGCGGGACAGGAGCTCGACTACCGGCGGTTCTTCGACATCGCGGAGCTCGCCGGCCTCCGGCCCGAGCGCGAGCACGTCTTCCGCGACACCCATCGCCTCGTGCTCGAGTGGACGCGGTCCGGCGAGGTCGACGGCGTGCGCGTGGACCACCCGGATGGGCTGCGCGACCCGGAGGCGTACTTCGAGCGGCTCGCGTCGGAAGCGCCGGGCGCGTGGATCATCGCCGAGAAGATCCTCCAGCCCGGCGAGGAGCTGCCGCGGGACTGGCCGGTCGCGGGGACGACGGGCTACGACTGGCTCAACGTCGCCTGCGGGCTCTTCGTCGATCCCCGGGCCGAGGGGACGTTCACGGAGCTGTACCGCGACCTCACCGGCGACACGCGGGGGTTCGAGGAGGTCGCGAGAGAGAGCAAGCACGACGTGATGCGGACGCTCCTCGCGGCCGACCTCGAGCGGCTCGTCGTGTTCTTCGTGCGGATCTGCGAGGGCCGCCGCCGCTACCGCGACCACACGAGGAACGACCTCCGCGAGGTGCTGCGCGAGACCGTCGCGTGCTTCCCCGTCTACCGCTCCTACGTGCGCGCGGAGCGAGGGGTCGCGCGCGACACCGACCGCGATGCGACGGGGCGCGCGGTCGCGGCCGCACGCACGCGCCGGCCGGACCTCGACGGCGAGCTCTTCGAGCTCTTGCGCGACATCCTGCTGCTGCGCATCACGGGGCCGAACGAGACCGGCCTCGTCATGCGCTTCCAGCAGCTCACCGCACCCGTGACCGCCAAGGGCGTGGAGGACACCGCCTTCTACCGCTACACGCGCTTCGCCGCGCTGAACGAGGTCGGCGGCGACCCCGGTCGGTTCGGCACGAGCCTCGCCGAGCTGCACGAGCACAACGCGCGCGCGGCCGCGCGCCGGCCGGAGACGCTGCTCGCGACGTCGACGCACGACACGAAGCGGTCCGAGGACGTCCGCCTGCGCATGGCGGCGCTCTCGTGGATGGCCGACGAGTGGGCCGCGGCCGAGCGCCGCTGGTGGGAGCGCGCTCTCCGACACCGCTCGAGCGACGCTCCCGAGCCGGCGTCCGAGCACCTCTTCTGGCAGACCCTCGTCGGCGCGCACCCGCTCGGGCGGGACCGCGCCGTCGCCTACATGGAGAAGGCGATCCGCGAGGCGAAGACGCGCACCTCGTGGATCCGTCCGGTGCCCGAGCACGAGGACGCGGTCCGCGCGTTCGTCGAAGGCGTGATCCTCGACGCGGACCTCATGCGCGACGTGGGCTCGTTCGCGGAGCGTCTCGTGCGTCCCGGCCGGATCGCGTCGCTCGCGCTCGTGCTTCTCAAGTGCACGTCTCCCGGCGTTCCCGACGTGTATCAGGGGACGGAGCTCTGGGACCTGAGCCTCGTCGATCCCGACAACCGCCGTCCGGTCGACCTCGCCGCGCGCGAGGCGATGCTCGGCGAGGCCGGCACGCTCGACGCCGCGGGGGCGCTCGCGCGCATGGACGACGGGATGCCCAAGCTGTGGCTCTACCACCGCGCCCTCGCGGTCCGCGAGCGCCGGCCGGCCGCGTTCGGCGCCGGATACGAGCCGCTGTGCGCGACCGGACCGGGCGGCGGCGAGATCGTCGCGTACGTCCGCGGCGGCGACGTCGTGGCGGTCGCGCCGCTGCGCGGGACCTGCCCCGAGGCGAGCCTCGCGCTGCCGCGCGGCCGCTGGCGCGACGCCCTCACCGGCGCGGAGCGCGACGGCGGGCACGCATCGGTGCGCGACCTCCTCGCGGGCTTCCCCGTCGCGCTCCTTGAGCGCGTCCCATGACGCCCGTGTGGCCGGGCCGGCCGTACCCGCTCGGCGCGACCGCGGACACGGACGGCGTGAACTTCACCTTGTTCTCCGAGGTCGCGGAGCGGGTCGAGCTCTGCCTGTTCGACGACGCGGGACGCGAGACGCGCGTGGACCTCCCGGAGACCACCGCGTACGTCTGGCACGGCTTCGTCCCCGGGATCGGCGCGGGGCAGCGCTACGGCTTCCGCGTGCACGGGCCGTACGACCCCGCCCGCGGCCTGCGCTGCCAGCCCGCGAAGCTCCTCCTCGATCCCTACGCGCGCGCGATCGAGGGCGACGTGCGGTGGGGGCAGGAGGTGTTCGCGTACCGGCTCGGCGCCGACGACCTCGCGCCCGACGACACGGACAGCGCCGCGGCGGTGCCGAGGAGCGTCGTCGTGAGCGGAGCGCCGGAGCGCGCCGCGGACGCGCACCCGCGCGTCCCGTGGCACCGGACAGTGATCTACGAGACGCACGTGAAGGGCATCACGATGTGCCATCCGCGGGTCCCGCCCGAGCACCGCGGCAAGTACCTCGGCCTCGCGCATCCCGCGGTCATCGAGCACCTCGTGTCCCTCGGCGTGACCGCGGTCGAGCTCCAGCCCGTCCATCAGTTCGTCCACCAGCCGCTCCTCCTCGAGAAGGGGCTCCGGAACTACTGGGGCTACGACACGATCGGCTACTTCGCGCCGCACAACGCCTACGCGGTCTCCGGCCAGCGCGGCGAGCAGGTGCGCGAGTTCAGGCAGATGGTGCGCGCGCTACACGACGCGGGGCTCGAGGTGATCCTCGACGTCGTCTACAACCACACCGCCGAGGGCAACCACCTCGGGCCGACGCTCTCGTTCCGGGGCATCGACGACGCGGCGTACTACCGCCACACGGAGGACCCGCGCTGGTACATGGACTACACGGGCACCGGCAACAGCCTGAACATGCGCCACCCGAACGTCCTCCAGCTCATCATGGACAGCCTCCGGTACTGGGTGAACGACATGCACGTCGACGGCTTCCGCTTCGACCTCGCCGCGACCCTCGCGCGCGAGCTGCACGACGTCGACCGCCTGTCGTCGTTCTTCGACCTCATCCAGCAGGACCCCACGCTGCGGCAGACGAAGCTCATCGCCGAGCCCTGGGACGTCGGCGAGGGCGGGTACCACGTGGGCAACTTCCCGCCGCTCTGGTCCGAATGGAACGGCCGCTACCGCGACGCGGTGCGTGACTTCTGGCGCGGCGGCGAGCGCACGCTGCCGGAGATGGCGTCGCGCCTCACCGGATCCTCGGACCTCTACGAGTCGAGCGGCCGGCGGCCGTACCACTCGGTCAACTTCGTCACGGCCCACGACGGGTTCACGCTGCGTGACCTCGTCTCGTACAACGAGGGCCACAACGAGGCGAACGGAGAGTTCGCCGGCGGCGGCGGCGACCATCGCTCGTGGAACTGCGGCGCCGAGGGGCCGACGGAGGATCCGGCCGTGAACGCGCTCCGCGCGCGCCAGCAGCGGAACTTCCTCGCGACGCTGTTCCTCTCGCAGGGCGTGCCGATGCTCCTCGGCGGCGACGAGATCGGGCGGACGCAGCGCGGCAACAACAACGCGTTCTGCCAGGACAACGAGCTCACCTGGTACGACTGGAACGGCGCGGACGAGGCGATCTGCGCGTTCGTGCGGCGTCTCATCGCGTTCCGGCGGGAGCACGCCGCGGTGCGGAGGCGGCGCTGGTTCCACGGCCGTCCGATCCGCGGCGTGCCGGACATCGCCTGGTTCGACGTGGCCGGGAACGAGATGGGCGAGGATCAGTGGAGCGTCGGCTTCGCGCGGTCGCTCGCGGTGTTCCTCTCGGGCAAGGCGCTCGGCACCGGCGAGCGGGGCGAGCCCATCCGCGACGAGGACCTCCTCGTCCTCGTGAACGCGCACGACGGCCCTCTCTCGTTCCGCCTGCCCTCGGAGCGGTTCGCCGGTCGCTGGCGCGCGCTCATCGACACCGCGCGGCCCGACGGCGTGGGCCGCGGCGAGACCGGAGCCGCCGGGGAGTGGGAGGTGGAGGGGCGATCGCTGGTCGTGCTGACGTCGGGCCGCTGAGGGCGCTCCTCCTCGGGCGCTGCCCGCGCTGCCGTGCCGGCGCGATCTTCAGGGGGATCCTCGCGATGAACGAGCGCTGCCCGGCGTGCGGCCTCGTCTTCGAACGCGAGCACGGGTACTTCGCGGGCGCGATGGTGCTGTCCTACGCGCTCGGCGTGCCGATCCTCGGCGTGCTCACGCTCGTGGCGTGGATGGTGGCCGGCCTCGAGGTCGGCTGGGCGATCCTCGTCGCGGACCTGCTCTTCCTCCCGCTCGTGCCGCTCCTCTTCCGCTGGTCCCGCGTCCTCTGGATCCATCTGGACCGGAGGATCGACCCGGGCGGCTGAGCCCCGCCGGACGATCCCGATAGCGACCGGATCGACGTTCCGATAGCCACCCGCCCGCTACACGGCCAAAGGAGCCGCGCTGGTAGGGTCCGGCGATGAGGTTGGGATGGACGCGCTGATCCGCTACGTGTGCCGTGCGCCGTCGCACAAGCCCGTGGCGGGCGCGCGGGGAGACCTCACCGTCTACGACCGCAGCTGGGCGTTCTGTCCGGCCGAGGAGCGTGACGGGCACGTCTGGGAGCGCGTGAGCGCCGTGACCGTGCCCGAGCTGACGCGCTACGGCCTCCGCGAGCCGAGCACGACCACCCAGCCGTAGGCGGGCTAGCCGCGGGGGCGCAAGAGGAAGTAGCCGAGGACGAGCGCGACGGCGACGAGGACGATCCCGAGCGGCAGCAGCGGCCCCCCGTCGCCCGTGATGACGAGGACGGCGAAGACGAGCAGGACGCCGACCATCGCGAGGTAGACCCAGTCGGCGACGCCGCGCGCCCCCGGCTCGCGCTTCGCCGCGCTCCGGTACGTGTCGACGAACGCTCCGAAGTCGTCGCGGGGCGCGTCCGCCTTGGGCGCCGGCGCGTCGCCGCGGGCGGCGGCGATCTGCGCGCGCGCGCGGCGCACCGGGTCCCGCTCCTCGGCGGGGACGGCGGCGGCCTGCGCCGGCGGCGGCTCGACCGCCGGTGCGGCGGGCACGGTCTCCGGAATGACCTCCGCGGGCGCCGCTTCCGACGCGGCACGCGCGGGCTCGGGAGCGGGAGCGGGCGGCTCGGGACGGTGGTTCTCGATCGCGTTGCCCTTCTCGGCGGCCCTCGTCGCGGCGGCCTCGACCGCGGCGATCTCGCGCTCGACGCGCTCGAGGCGCTCGCGCTCCGCCATCGCGCTCGTGATCGCGATCTCCACCTGCGCGACCTCGCGCATGACCCGGTCGAGCCGGTTGCGCTCGGCGGCGGCGTCGCGCGCGAGGCGCTCGCGCTGCTCGAGCGATGCGTTCGTCGACGCGTCGACCCGCCCGATGTCGGCGCGGATGCGCTCGAGGCGCTCGCGCTCCTCCTCGACCTTGCGCTCGAGGCGCTCCTTCTGCGCGACCGCGCCGTTGATGAGGGCCTCGACCTGGGCGAGGTCGCGCGACCAGCGCTCGCGGAACTCGGTCAGGCGGCGCTCCGCGCTCTCGCGCTCGGCGAGCGCCGCGGTGATGGAGGACTCGAGCTGCGCGATCTCGCGCTTCACGAGCTCGAGCTTCTCGCGCTCCTCGGCCGCGCGGCGCTCGAGGCGCTCGCGCTCGCCGGCGATGCTGTGGATCGCAGCCTCGACCTGCGCGATCTCGCGCTCGGTCCGGAGGCGGATGTCCGCGGCCTCGCGTTCGGCGCGCTCGCGCTCCTGGACGGCCATGTTGATCGCGGCCTCGACCTGCGCGATCTCGCGCTCGGTCCGCTCGCGGATCGCCGAACGCCGCTCGAGGCGCTCGCGCTCGGCCGTCGCGCTCGAGATAGCGGCCTCGACCTGCGCGATCTCGCGGCTCACGCGATCGAGGCGCTCGCGCTCCTCCATCGCGACGTTCATCGCCGCTTCGACCTGGCTGATCTCGCGCTTGATGCGCTCGAGCCGCTCGCGCTGCTCGGCGGCGGAGCGCTCGAGGCGCTCGCGGTCGGCCGTCGCGCCCTTGATGACGAAGTCGATCTGCTCGATCTCGCGCTCGATGCGCTGGCGCTGCTCGTCGGCCTTCCGCTCCTGGCGCTCGCGCTCGAGCTGCGCGCTGTGCATCGCCGCTTCCGACTGCGCGACCTCGCGGCCGAGGCGCTCGACGCGCTCTCGCTGCTCGCCGGCCTGCCGCTCGAGGCGCTCGCGCTGGAGGCCGTTCGCGGAGATCGTCGCCTCGGTCTGCGCCGTCTCGCGCTTGATGCGCTCGGAGCGCTCGCGCAGCTCCGCGGCTTCGCGCTCGAGGCGGGCACGCTCGGCGGTCGCGCTGCCGATGGCGTTCTCGACGACGCTGATCTCCCGGCCCGTCCGCTGGCGGATCTCGACCGCCTGGCGCTCGAGCCGCTCGCGCTCCTCCGTCGCGCCGCGCACGGCCTGCTCGACCGCTTGCAGCTCGCGGCGGACCCGCTCCATTCCCTCGCGGTCGGCGATCTCGTCCTCGGTGGGCTCCGGGCCGAGCTCGGCGCGGGGCTCGGGCGGGGGCGGCGGGGCCTGGACCGTGCGCTCGACGTCCCCGGTCGGAGCCGCCGCATCGCCGGTCCGCTCGGGTGCGCGCGCGCCCGCGGTGGTCCCTTCCTCCGCCATGACAGGGCCTTTGTAGCACGCGTTCCGAAGTGCGGTGGTGTCGCCGGGGGACCGGTCGAGATGCGAAGTCGACGCGCGTCTTCACCGAGCGTCGCGGCGGCGTACGCGGGCCGGTGCGGAGCCTGCTCTGCCGTGGGAGAGCCGACCGGCGCGTAGCACGGCGGGTGTCCGGCGGTCGCGACATGCCGCGGAGCATCGTCACGGCGGTCGCGGGGCCGCGATCGCGGCCCCGCTGGGCGTCCGGGAGCCGGCTCGCGGCCACGTGATCCCGACCATCGAGCCGCCGGCCGGCGACGGCGCCGGCCGTCGCGCGGCTGCCGGCCACCTCGACGCGCCAGTACGGGCGGCCTACCCCGAACGGGGACCGCCGATATCGTCCGCCGGTGCGGTTCGGGCTCGACTTCGGCACGTCCAACACCACGCTCGCCGTCGAGGACGGCGGCACCGTGCGCGTCCTCGAGATCGACCCGCTCGCGGGCGCGACGATGCCGAGCGTCCTCTACGTCCGGCGTGACGGGAGCGCGCTCGTCGGACGGCCAGCGACCCTCGCGTTCCTCGCGGACAACGCGTCGCGCGGGCCGGTGAAGCGCGAGCTCCGGCTCCTCGGCGTCCGTCTCGCGTCCTCCGACAACAAGGCGCAGGCGAAGGTCGAGGCGCACATCCTCGCGGACCCGTCGTCCCCGGGCAGGTTCTTCCAGTCGCTGAAGACGTTCCTGGGCGATCCGCTCCTCCGCCCAACGAACGTGTTCGGCGACGCGAAGGGGCTCTCCGACCTGATCGCGACGATCCTCGAGCACGTGCGGACCCGGGCGCGCGACCTCACGGGGACGGCGCCGGAGACGGTCACCCTCGGCCGGCCCGTCGAGTTCATCGGCGGCCCGGAGGCCGAGGAGCGCGCGACGGCCAGGCTCGCCGAGGCGGCGCGCCTCGCCGGCTTCCGCGACGTGCGGTCGGAGCTCGAGCCGGTCGCCGCGGCGTGGGCCGCGAACGTCGCGGACGGCACGGCGCTCGTATTCGACTTCGGCGGCGGCACCCTCGACCTGTGCGTGACTCGCCGCGAGCGCGGCGCGATCCGCGTGCTCGCGACGGCGGGCGCGGACATCGGCGGCGACCGCATGACGCAGCTCCTCATCGACGAGACCGTCGCGCCGCGCCTCGGCGCGGGCGTCGAGTGGGGACCGAAGCGCCTCATCCTCCCCCGCTTCGTCACGAACGCGATCGGCGACTGGCGCGCCCTCTCCGCGCTCAACGAGAAGTGGCTCCTCGACGCGCTCGACGAGCTCGTTCGCGCGGGCGCGCCGCGCCGCGAGCTCGCGGCCCTCCGCAGCGCGATCGAGCTCCAGCTCGGCTACGAGATCTTCGCGACGGTCGACGACGCGAAGCGCACGCTGTCCGACGCCTCCACGGCGTTCGTCGTGTTCCACCGCGGCTCGGTCGACGTGGACGAGCGCGTCACGCGCCGGCGGTTCGAGGGCCTCATCTCGCCGCTGATGGAGCGGATCGCCGCGCTCTGCGCCTCCGTGCTCGACCGCGCGGGCGCCGATCCCGCGAGCGTCGTGGAGGTGGTGACGACGGGAGGATCGAGCGCGATCCCCGCGGCGCGCGCGCTCCTCGCGCGCACGTTCCCGGCGGCGCGCGTCCGCGAGGCCGACCCGTACCGCAGCGTCGCCGCTGGGCTAGCGTTGCGCTGATGGACGGCCGGGCGCTCGCGGCGCGGATCGGCCGGCTCGGCATCTGGTCGTTCCACCTCGATCTTCGCTCCGCGGGCGAGGGACAGCGCTTCGCCGCGGCCGCGGAGGCGCTCGGGTACGGCGCGCTCTGGTATCCCGAGTCCGTCGTGAGCAAGGAGGCGTTCGCGCAGGGCGCGCTCCTCCTCTCGGCGACGCGCCGCATCGTGGTCGCGACCGGCATCGCGAGCCTCTTCGCGCGCGACCCGGTGGCGATGCGCAACGGCGAACGCGCGCTCGCCGACGCGTTCCCCGGCCGGTTCCTGCTCGGCATCGGCGTGAGCCACGAGCCCGCGGTGCGGCGGCGCGGCGGCGTCTACGAGCGGCCCCTCGAGCGCATGCGCGAGTACCTCGACGCGATGGACCGCGCGCGCTACGCGGGACCCGAGCCCGCCGAGCCCGCTCCGCGCGTGCTCGCGGCGCTCGGCCCGAAGATGCTCGAGCTCGCCGCCGAGCGGACCGCCGGCGCGCATCCGTACTTCGTCCCGGTGGAGCACACGTCGTTCGCGCGGAAGCGGCTCGGTCCGGAGCCGCTGCTCGCCGTCGAGCAAGCGGCGGTGCTCGAGACGGACCCGGCGAAGGCCCGCGAGAGGGCGCGCGAGCACATGAAGGGCTACCTGCGCCTCGACAACTACGCGAACAACCTCCGGCGCATGGGCTGGTCGCAGGCGGACATCGACGGCCCCACCGACGCGCTCGTGGACGCGATCGTCGCGCACGGCGACGTCGAGAAGGTCCGCGCGCGGGTGAAGGACCACTGGGCGCGCGGCGCCGACCACGTGTGCGTGCAGTTCCTGAACGAGGATCCGCTTCCCCCGCTCGCCGCGCTGCGGAAGGCTCTGCCGACGTAATTGACACAATCGTAGGCATTGGACTACCATTCAGTCAATGCCTGGAACAATGCTCAGCAGCCAAGAAGCTGCCCGAAGGCTTGGCGTCAACCGCCAGCGCGTCCTCGTGCTTCTGAAGCAAGGCAAGCTCCGAGGGCGCAAGGTCGGCGGACGTTGGATCGTCGAGTCCGATGAAGTGCGCGCGCGCCAGGACCGACGACCACAGGCTGGACGGCCATATTCGCCTCGTGTGGCATGGGCCGTCATCGAGCTCGCGGAGGGCCGAAGGCCAAGCCATCTGGAACCGTCAGAGCGATCGCGCCTCCGCCGACGCCTACGAGAGCAGGGCCTCGTTCTTCTTGCGCCCCGTCTCTCGGGTCGCGCGCGTCCCCTGTTCATGGCTGCCAGTCCCCGTGCGCGAGCCGAACTGCTCGCGCATCCGGCATTCGCGCCATCGGGCGTGAGCGCGGCGCGCCGGATAGGGATCGACGTGATCGCTCCGAGCATCGTGGAGGGATACGTGGCTCACGACGACTTGGCGCGTCTGACATATGCACTTGCGCTCCGCGACGCACCGGTCGATCAGGCGAACGCGATCCTTCACGTCGTGCCAGGTCAGGTCCCCTTCGAACGACGCGACGTTCCCCGATCACTTGTGCTGCTCGATCTGCTCGACAGCAGCGATCCGCGCACGAAGCGTGCTGCCCGTGCCCGACTGGCCAAGCAGCGATGATCCTCCTCGAACCCCATCGACGATGACGAACGCGAGACGTGGCGGCAGCTGCTCAAGCTCGCGCGAGTGGTGGACGGGTGGACGCTGGTCGGGGCACGGATGGTCGAGCTGCATGCTCTCGAGCACGGCCGAGCGATGCACCGGCTTAGTGCTGACGCGGATGCTCTAGGGAACGCGCGCCTCAGGCCGAACCCTGTGCGACGGCTCGCAGAGGTCCTCGTTTCGGACAGCTTCGAGATAAGGGCGGATGGGATGGAGGGAATAGGCCACGCGTTCGTCCGCGGGCGCGTTGAGATCGACGTTCTGGCCCCCGAGCGTCTCGGTGCTCGCTCGCAGAAGGCGCGAACGACAGTGCCACCGCTACACACCGTCGAGGTCCCAGGTGGAACGCAGGCACTCGACCGAACTCGCCGTGTCCCCGTGCGACTTGGCGATGAGATCGGCGAACTGCCGCGACCCGACCTTCTTGGAGCGATCCTGATAAAGGCTCGGGCGGTCGACATCGATGATGTACCTGATGCGCAACGTCAGGATCTCGCCCTCTTGTTGAGCCTAGCCGTCGAACGTCAAGAGCTGAACGCGTCTATCTCCGCGGCTGAACGCACATGGCTGCGCGCTCGCGATGAACTAGACGATCCCGAGCATCCTGCATGGGCTCGACTGACCGGCGACGAGCGCTCTGACGGCCTGGCCACGTTTCGTCTCCTGGCGGGATCTAGCCCAGTTGACGATCGCCGGTAGCCGTCGCGATCGTGATCATGGTGAGCATCGTGATCGTCGTGATCGTCGTGATCACGTCGATGCCCCGCTAAAGGCGGGCGGCGCGGGGATGCACGCGAGGGTCCCGTCCATCGCGCCCGTCCGAACGTACCCTCTGCGGAGAGGAGTTCCAGATGACCACGACGCACGACCGGCCCGACGCGACGCTCCACCTGCACGCACCCGCCGACGAGGAGGAGATCCGCCCGCCGGAGCTCGTCCAGCCGCGTGAGCTCACCGAGGAGCAGTGGCGGCGCTTCGAGCGGTACGTCGAGGAGATCTTCACCGCCTTCGGGATGAAGGCCGGCACCGAGGGCACGCGGGACACGCCGAGGCGGTTCGTCCGCGCGCTGTTCGACGCGACGGAGGGCTACGAGGGCGACCCGAAGCTGCTCACGGCGTTCCCCACCGAGTGCAAGGGCGGGCAGAGCTGCCACGTGAACCAGATCGTCGAAGGGCCGATCCCCTTCTTCGCGCTGTGCGAGCACCACGCCTTCCCCTTCTACGGCGAGGCGTTCGTCGGCTACGTCGCGCACGACAAGATCATCGGGATCTCCAAGCTCACGCGGCTGGTCCGCGTGTGGGCCCGCCGGTTCACGGTGCAGGAGCGGATGGGGCACCAGATCGCGGACACGCTCGAGGCGCTCATCCACGCGCACGGCGTCGGCGTCCACATCGAGGCGCACCACCTGTGCACGCAGATGCGGGGCGTGCGCGAGCTGCACCCTCGCACGCGGACGGCCGTGTGGCGCGGCGAGTACGCGGTCAACGCCGAGATGCGCAGCGAGTTCTTCAAGTTGAGCGGCACGCGCTGACGGCCGCCCGGCTCGCGACCCTCGTCGACCGCACGAGCGGCACCGCGCTGCCGCTCGGCGATGACCTCGAGTCGCGCTACGGCGGGCCGCTGCGCTTCGCGGACCCCGGCCGGCCGTACGTGTTCGCGAACTTCGTCGAGACCGTCGACGGCGTCGTGTCGTTCGCGGTCCCGGGCCACGAGTCCGCGAAGGTCGTGAGCGCGGGCCATCCGGCCGACCGGTTCGTGCTCGGGCTCCTGCGCGCCGCGGCGGACGCCGTCGTGGTCGGCGCGGGCACGCTGCGGAAGGAGCCCGGCGTGGTGTGGTCGCCGCGGGCGCCGTTCCCCGAGGCAGGCGAGGCCTTCGCGCGCATGCGCGAGGCGATGGGCCGGCCCGCGCAGCCTCTGACGGTCCTCGTGACGCGCTCCGGGGACGTCGACCTCCGCGCACCCGCGTTCCGTCCCGAGATGTCCGTGCTCATCCTCACCTCCCGCGAGGGAGCCGCGCGCATCGGGCGCACGCCGGAGAACGTGCGCGTCCGGGTCATGGAGCGGGGCACGAGCGCGGAGATCGTCGCGGCCGCGGCCGAAGCGTCAGCGGGGCGCGCGATCCTCACGGAGGGCGGGCCGAACCTCTTCGGGCAGCTGCTGCGGGACGGCGTCGTCGACGAGCTCTTCCTCACGATCGCGCCGCGGTTCGCCGGCCGCTCGGAGGAGCACCGGCGGACGGCGCTCGTCGAGGGGGCCGCGTTCGATCCGGAGCGAGCCCCGGCGACGCGGCTCCTCTCCGCGAAGGCCGCCGACGACCTGCTGCTCCTCCGGTACGCGACGCGCTAGTCGATCAGGCTCCGCTTCGCCGCCTCGGTCAGCGTGCCCCGCACGAGCCCGAACGACTCGCGCGAGAGGAGCCGGTCGAGCCACTCCGGCGGGAGCGCGGCGAGCCAGGCGTTCATCTGCGTGCGGTGCGCGGCGAGCGCCGCGCGCTTCCGCGGGAGCCAGCGCGCCACGTCGACGACCGTCGTCACCTGCTCGTCGGGGACGCCGAAGTCCTCGGACGCGAGCGGGAACTCCGTGCTCACGCCGGCGGCCCGCATCCCGTCGACGAGCTCCCTGAACATCGTCCGGCCCGGGCCCGCGTAGAAGAGGCGCGCTCCCGGCAGCCCGTCGTACGCCGCGGTCGCCGTGCGGCTGATCTTCTTGTGGTCGGGATGCCCGTACACCCCTCCGGGCTCGAACGTCACGACGACGTCGGGCCGCAGGTCGCGGAAGTGCTCGAGGAGCTGCGCGACGACGCGGTCGTCGGGCTGCCGCGCGAACGCGCGCGGGTCGTCGTTCTCGGCGGTGCCGTCCATGCCGCTGTCGCGATGGCCGAGGAAGCGCACGTCGTCCACACCGACGGCGCCGCACGCGGCGCGGAGCTCGGCCTCGCGCACCGCGCCGAGCGTCTCGGGCGTCGCGAGCGACGGGTCCGCGATCTCGCCGACCTCCCCGCGCGTCGCGCAGATCGAGGCGACGTGCCAGCCCGCCTCGACGGCAGCGGCCATGCTGCCGCCGACGACGAACGTCTCGTCGTCCGGATGCGCGAAGACCGTAAGGAGGGTCGGGCTCAAGCGCGCGTGGCTCGACGCACCTCGAAGCGGCCCTGCTCCTCGCGGACCTCGTAGCGCGGCTGGTCGTACGTGGCCGGGCCGCGCGCGACCCTGCCGGTCGCGAGCTCGAAGCGGGAGCCGTGGCAGCCGCACTCGATCGTGTCGCCCACGATCTTCCCGTTCTCGGCGAGCGAGCACCCCGCGTGCGCGCACGTGTCGTGGAGCACCTGGAGCGCGGCGCCGCGGCGCACCACGACGAGCGGCTGGCCCCCGGCCTTCGCCTTCTCGGGCGCGCCCTCCGCGAAGGTCGCGGGCTCGAGCGCCGCCCACTTCGTGCCGCCCGACCGCCACGCGTGACGGTCGACCATGTAGCCGAGCCCGTACACGACCTCTCCGCCGATGTACGAGCCGGCCGAGACGAGGAGGAAGCCGAGGAGCGCGGTGACGAAAGCGACGTCGGTGTTCGGAGCGACGAAGCCGTACCGGGACAGCACCGAGACGAGGTAGAGGACGGCCGCCGTGTACATGATCAGCGAGTGGATCGTCGCGAAGCGCCGTTCCCGCCCGTACGTGCCGGTGTGGTCGGCCGCTCCGGTCACGGCCGACCCGAGCATGGCGACGAGGCCGACGAGCGTGGCGGCGTTCGCGCCCGGCGCGAGGTCGCGGGCTCCCGCGCGCGCCGCGATGTCGAGCACGATGCCCACGGTGACGCCGCCGATGGCGAAGTCGGTGAGCGCCGGGTGGAGCGCGTGCCCGAGCCACGTGCCGTGCAGGAGATCCTTGACGCGCGGCATCGGGCGCAGGACCGCGAGGTAGAGGTTCGCGAGCGTGTCACCGAGCCCGTCGGCCCAGGTCTGCGCGTCGAGGACGCGGTTGACGGCACGCCGGATCATCGCCGTGACCTCCGGAGAAGCAGCCCCTCGCGAGAGGGTACGACGACGCGCGCCGGACGGATGAGCACACTTGCCGGGTGGAGGTCGCCGGCCGCGAGGTCACGGTCACCAACGCGGACAAGGTGTTCTTCCCGCTGAGCGGGACCACGAAGGGCGACCTCGTCCGCTACTACGTGGACGTCGCCGACGCCGTGCTGCACCACGTCGGCGGCAGGCCGATGCAGATGAAGCGGTACCCGAACGGCGTGGACGGCGAGTTCTTCTACCAGAAGCGCGTCCCGATCCCCCATCCCGACTGGCTCGAGACCGTGCGCATCGACTTCCCGAGCGGGCGCTACGCGGACTTCCCGGTCGTGCGCGACGCCGCCGGGCTCGCGTGGATCGCGAACCTCGGCTGCATCGAGCTGCACACGTGGCACAGCCGGGTCGAGGACATCGAGCGGCCGGACTACCTCCTTATCGACCTCGACCCGACCGAAGGCAATCCCTGGTCCTTCGTGCGGGACATCGCGCTCGCGACCAAAGAGGAGATGGACGCGCTCGGCATGCCCTCCTATCCGAAGACGAGCGGCTCGACGGGGCTCCACGTCCTCGTGCCGATCGTGCCGGAGCTCGAGTTCCCCGAGGTGAGGCGCTTCGCGAAGGCGCTCGCGAAGCGGATCGAGAAGCGCGTGCCGGAGATCGCGACGACGACGTGGGCCGTGAAGGACCGCACCGGCACCTTCGTCGACTACGGGCAGAACGCGCGCGACCGGACGATCGCGTCCGCGTACTCGATCAGGCCCACGCCCGACGCCCGAGCGTCCGCGCCCCTCCGCTGGGACGAGGTCGCGGCGTCCGACCCGGGGGCGTTCACGATCGCGACGATGCGCGAGCGGCTGCGCGAGGTCGGCGACCTCACCGCGGGGATGTGGGAGCGGCGGATCTCGCTCGCGCCGCTGTTCGAGGGCGTCGGCGAGAAGCCCGTCGGTGAGGGCCCACGACCGAAGCGTCGCCCGGGACCGGCTACGGCGGCCCCGGACGTGCCCCATTCAAGAGAGCACCGATCGTGGGATCGCCGGGGCGACCGGCACCCCTGACCTGGTCCCAGGTGCACTGGCGCGGCTCCTTGTCGGGCCGGAACCGGAGGAACCGCGTGCCGTGGCGGAAGCGGTCCTCCTCCAGCTTGTCGAAGCGCACCTCGCACACGAGCTTCGGCCGCACCTCGGTCCACGGGAGGTCCTTCCCCTGGGACCAGCGGCTCTGCGCTCCGGGGATGCGCTCGCCGGACACGTGGCCCGCCTCGGCGAGCGGCGGCAGCAGCTCCTGGAGCTGCGCCTGGAGCGCGACCGGGATGCCGCTCGTGTGCCCGACGAAGTCGAGCGTCCCGTCCTCTCTATAGAGGCCGAGGAGCAGTGTCGCGATGCGCTTGCCGCTCGTCCGGTAGCCGACGATGACGCAGTCCGCGGTCCGGTGGTGCTTCACCTTCTGGACCGCGTCGCGCGAGCCGGGCATGTACGCGAGGTCGCGCCGCTTGCAGACGACGCCGTCGAGGCCGATCGCCTCGAGGCGCTGGAGCCAGTGGCTCGCGACGTCCGGGTCGAGCGAGCACGGCGAGAGCGTGTACGCCCCCGCGCGCCGCTCGAGCTCGGCGCGGCGCTCGTGGAGCGGACGGCGGTGTATCGGCTCGCCGTCCCACAGGAGGATGTCGAAGGCGATGAACCGCGCGGGCGTCTCGGCCGCGAGCTTCTTGATGCGGCTCTCGGCCGGGTGGAGGCGGAGCTGCATCGCGTCGAAGTCGAGCTTCCCGTCCCGCTCGATGACGATCTCGCCGTCGAGCGCGCTGTGCGGCGGGAGGTGCTCGCCGAGCGCGCGCAGCTCGGGGAAGTAGCGGAGGAGCGGACGGCCGTTGCGGCTCCAGAGCGCGAGCTCGCCGCCGTCGTTCTCGGGGATCCCGCGGAAGCCGTCCCACTTCGGCTCGTACTGCCAAAGGTCACCGGTCGGCAGCCGCTCGACGAGCAGCGCCTCCTGCGGAGGGAACGGGACGTTCGGTCCGGGCATCGTGTCGAGCCTAGCGAGGTCCTATTGACACGGCGTCGCCGATGACGGCTAGATCGCACCGTGCCGTACAAGGATCCGGAGAGAGAGCGCGAGAACGCACGCAAGCGGACCGCACGCTGGCGTCAGCGTCAGCGGGAGCGCATGGCCGCCGATCCCGAGTACGCGGCCGAAGTGAAGGCGAGGCGAGCGGAGGACGACCGCGAGTACTACGAAGCGAACCGCGACCGCAAGATCGCCTACCAGCGGGACTACTACCGGGACCACCGGGATCACTACCTCGTTCAGTTCCGCCAGTACCACGTCGACCACGCCGACGATCGGAACGCCGCACATCGTCAGTGGCACGCGGAGCACAGGGACGAACAGAACGCGAAGCGGCGCGAGCGCTCGCGTCACGAGTACCGCGCCGATCCCCGGAAGGTGAACGACTACCAGAAGGCATGGCGTGCCGCGCATCCGGAGCTGGCGCGCGCCTACGTCCGGCTGAGCATTCACCGGCGCCGCTCCCAGATCGCCGGCGAGCACATCACCGCGAAGCAGCTATTCGCGCTGTTCGAGGCGCATGGCAACCGCTGCTTCTACTGCGGCACCACCGGCAGGATGACGGTGGATCACCGCGTCCCGCTATCGAGGGGCGGGACGAACAGCCTCGAGAACCTGGTGCCCGCCTGCCGTTCGTGCAACTCGATGAAGCACGACCGCACGGACGATGAGTTCCGCGACTATCTGGCGCGCTACGGAAGACCGGTCAAGGACGAGGCGACGGGGACGGGAACGACCGACCCGGAGGAACGAGAAGGTCCTTCCCGAAGAGATCCTCCCGCGGCGTAGCCTCGAGGAACTTCAGGATCCCGGTCGCGATCGCGTTCGCGATGAGGTCCTGCTCGTAGATCATGAGGTTGCGGTCGTGGTCGTTCGAGACGAATCCCATCTCGAGGATCACGGACGGCGTGAACGGCGAGGTGGAGTAGCGGATCCTGGTCCAACTGTGCGCGTAATAGCCGCGCATATTTGAACTGACTCCAGCCTGATCGTACTCGAGACCTGTCGCGCTCCCGTACTCCTCCGTGAGCAGACGCTGCAGCGAGTCCTCGAACGGCGTGCGGCGCGACGAGTGCGCGAGCTTGAAGCCGCTCTTCACGCCCTCGCCGTCGCTGTCGCCGTGGAGCGCGACGAACGCGTCCGCGAGGTAGCCGGGCGGCACCGTGGTCGGCAGCACGTCGACCACGATCCCCTTCGCGCGAAGGAGGTCCGCGACCTTGTTCGCGATCTCCCAGTTGAGCTCGCGCTCGTTGATGCCGCGCCATGCGGCCCCGGTCTGCGTCAGGATCCGGCCGAGCTCGGGCGGCGCGAGCTCCGTCTCCCAGTGGCCGGCCTGGATGCCGACGCGGCGCGGGCCCTGCGGCAGCTCGGGTCGCGGCACGCGGATCCAGCCGGTGGGCGCGCCGGGCAGCAGCGGGTTGATGGGCGGCGGGATCGGCGTGGCGGTCGCATCCGCGTCCTCCGGGTCCGGTCCGCTCGTCGGCTCGGCCTGCGGCCGCGACGCCTCCATCGATGGACCGAGCGCGGACGGCGCCGGGATCGCAAGGCCGGCCCACAGTCCGGAGACCGCGATGCCCGAGACGACGAGCACGCCCGTGATGAGGAGCACGTGGAGCGGATGCACGCCGCGCCGCACTCGCACGGCCTGCTTCCGCTCCCTCATGTCATTACGAGGGTACGGGCCCTTAGGGCTCTCTTACTTCGCGCTCCGCGCCTTCGTCATCGTCCGCGCACGGTTCGATCCGCCGCGCTGCTCCTTCGCCTTCTCCTCGAGCCGCTTGGCCGTCTCTTTCGGCGTGCGCGTGGGCGACTGGCCCTGCTGGTTGCGCGGCGTCTTACCCGGCATCGTGTCCTCCTCGGCTATCGGTACGTAACGAAGCGTTGCATGCTGCGTGCGCGTGTGGCTCTCGGAACGCCTCGCCGAATATTCGCGCGGCCTCGTGCTCGACGTCGGCTGCGGCGAGGGCCGCTTCCTTCCGACGGCCGGGATCGGGATCGATCGGGACCTCGGGCGGCTCCGGGCCGCAGGCGGCCGCCGCGTCGCGGCGGCCGACGCGCTCCGCCTGCCGTTCGCCGACGCGACGTTCGACACCGCGTACGCGATCCGCATGCTGAACGACACGGGCGACGTGGACGCCGCGCTCAGCGAGATCCGCCGGATCCTCCGCGCGGGCGGCCGGCTCCTCGTGTACACGCGGGCCCGGAGCGCCGAGGGCGACCGCCTCGACGCGTCGAACGGCGAGGCTCGCCTCCGCGCGCACTTCCCGAGCGTCGACGTGCTGCCCGACCCCGAGCACGATGGCGGCGCGCTCTTCGTCGCGTCGCGCTAGGAGCCCGCGATCGCCACCGGGATGCCCGGGAGCAGCAGGTCGCGCGTCACCCGGCCGCTCGCGCCGTCGATCACCGCGACGCGGCCCTTCCCCCGCACGGCGAGGTACACGACGTCGTTCATCCGGACGTACTGCCCGCACTCGGTCCCGGCGCGCTCCACGGCCGTGCCCCGCACCACGTAGCGCGCGGCGAGCTCCGCGTTGCCCACGCACGCGTGGACGTGGCGCGACGACACGCTCGTCAGCGCGCTCTGAACCTCGAGCAGCCCGCGGAGGGGACGATCGCTGCCGGGCTGCGTCACCGGGAGGACGACGTCGGCGAGCGGCGCAGCGTCCGAGAGCACCGTGAGACGCGCGCCGGCGCGCTGCGAGTCCCACTGGCCGAGGTAGGCGACCGTGCCGT
>DASSSF010000085.1:0-34639 GCA_035708565.1 Candidatus Limnocylindria bacterium | reverse complement strand
CCGGGGCCGCGAGATCGAGCGCGAAGAGCACGAAGATCGCTCCTTCGAGCACGCTCGCGGCCAGCCACGTGGCGCCGAGGCCGGCAAGCGCCGCGAGCGGCCAGGGCATCGCGTACACGCGCGGCCATGCCACCCGTCGCGCGAGCGAGTACGCCTCGGGGAGCTCCCGCCGCAGCCCTTGGCCCAGCACGTACCTATCGTGAGGCGATGGCCGGCGCACGGCGAGAGGACGCGACGCGCGAGCACGACCTGCTCGTCCTCGCGAAGACCGTCGCGGCGAACGACTTCCCGGTCGAGCGGCCCTCGGTCATCGGCGTCGACCGCGAGAGCGGCCGGCTGATCCGCGTGTCCCCGATGCCCTGGAAGGGCGCCGACACGGACCCGCCCCTCCTGCGCTGGGCCTGGATCCACCTCGCGACCGCGCCCGCGCGCTACGACCCGCGCTCGGGGACGGTCGAGCCCGAGGGCGAGATCCTCCAGACGGCGTACGTCGACGCGAAGGACGCGTGGCGGCTCCGCTGGCCGTTCGTGCGGCCGCACCTCCACGGGTCGCTCGCGTCGTTCCTCGACCTCGCGCGCCAGGGCGCCGCGAGCGCCGGCTTCGTCACGCCGGCGGAGGGCGATGTGCTCCAGCTGCCGCTGCGACTGCGCTTCCGGTGCGCGAGCGACGAGTGCACCGACGAGCACGAGCTGCCGGTCCTCGACTGGGAGCTGCACGAGATGGCGCGCGCGTCGCGCGAGCGCTTCGGCGCGCAGTGGGCCACCCGCTTTCGCGAGGCCTGGGGGGCCGCGCTGTTCCAGCGCTACGACGTGCGGCTGCTCGTGTCCGCGTACGCGCAGGCACCGTCACGCGCGTACGTCGCCGGGCTGTTCTACCCGCCGCGCGAGGCGGAGGACGCGCACGAGCACGCGCACCACGCGGAGCACCGCCGGCACGCGCGGGGCGGCTAGACCTTTCCCGCGAGCTCCCGCGGCACGTCCGATCGCTCCCGGCCGAGCTCGCTCTCCTTGCCGTGGTAGCCGTGCGCGAAGAGACGCAGCAGGAGGAACGCGCCGACCTGCGGGTCGTCGTCGCGCTCGACGACGCGGGACGGTCCCCACGGCGAGCGGAAGTCGTCGCCGACGGAGGGCATCGGCGTCCCCGCGTCGAAGCCCTGCCTGTCCCACTGGAGCACCGCGTAGCCGCGGACGATGCGCTCCTCGTCGCCGCCCTCGTCCGGACGCCACGCGTGCGCGTCCGGATGCTGGCGCTGGCAGACGGCGGGCGAGCCCGAGTGCATCGTCACCCACTTGAATACGTCGGCGTCCTTCGTCTGCGCGCCCTGCGGGAACGCCTCGCGATGGAGGGCCTCGCCCTTCGTGCAGAGGTAGTAGAACAGCACGAGGTGAGTCTACGGTGACGGGACCGCGCACGATCCGAGTTCGCGGGTCGAGCGTCCGCGTCGTCGAGGAGGGCCCCGAGGGCGGCGACCCCGTCCTCCTCGTCCACGGCGTGGGCGGGTGGGCCGAGAACTGGCGCGCGACGATGCGCGCGCTCGCGGCGCGCGGCTACCGCGCGATCGCCGTCGACCTTCCCGGATTCGGCGAGAGCGAGCGGCTCTCGATGCGCTACTTCGAGGGCGACGTGCCCGGCTACGCACGCTTCGTCGTCGACGTCCTCGACGAGCTCGGCATCCGGACCGCGCACCTCATGGGGCACTCGCTGGGCGGAGCGATCGCCTACCTCGCCGCCGTGTGCTCGCCGGAGCGCTTCCGCTCGCTCGTCCTCGTCGCTCCGGGCGGCATGGGTCACGACATCGCGTGGTCGCTGCGGCTCGCGTCGCTCCCGCTGCTCCCTCGTCTCCTGCGCGGCAGCCGCGAGGCCGCGCGCGCGGGGCTCGCCTCCTGCTTCCACGATCCGCGCCGCATCCCGCCGGAGATGGTCGCGGAGTGCGACCGCTACGCGATGCCGTCGCTCGACGAGACGATCCGCGTGCTGCGCGCCGGCGTGACCCTCCGTGGGATCAAGCGCTCGCTCCGGAAGCGCTGGATCGCGCGCGCCGGGACGTACTCCGGGCCCGCGCTGGTCGTTTGGGGCGAGCGGGACCGCGTGCTGTCGCCGCGCCACCTTTCGCAGGTCGCCGCCCATTTTCCGGATGCCGAACGACGCACCATCCCGGACGCGGGGCACCTCGTCATGGCCGAGCAGCCGGAGGCCTTCGCCGCGGCGGTGATCCCGTTCCTCGACCGCGCGCGGGGCGCGAGCGTGCCGGCCGCGGCCGCGGCGCACAATTGACCGAGTGACGACGCGGCCGCGCGAGAGCGCGGGGATCGTGACGCCGCGCGCCAAGCTCCGCCTCCGTCCCGAGGAGGTCATCGCCGACTACCGCCTCGCGGTCCGCAGCCGCGTCGCGAGCGTCCTCGGCCGCCGCGAGGTCCTCACGGGGCGCGCGCCCTTCGGGATCTTCGGCGACGGGAAGGAGGTCGCACAGGTCGCGATGGCGAAGGCGTTCCAGCCCGGTGACTGGCGGAGCGGCTACTACCGCGACCAGACGCTCGCGTTCGCGACCGGCATGGCCACGCTCAAGCAGTTCTTCGCGCAGCTGTACGCCGACCCGGACCCCGAGCACGAGCCCTTCTCCGCCGGGCGCCAGATGGTGAGCCACTTCGCGTCGCCGACGATCGAGGGCGACGGCGCCTGGCGGCGGCTCACCGACCTCGCGAACTCCGCGCCCGACCTGTCGCCGGTAGCCGCGCAGATGCCGCGCTCGCTCGGCCTGGCGTACGCGTCGAAGCTGTTCCGCAACGACCCGGGCCTGCGCGAGGTCGCCGCGGACGGGCTCTCGCGCAACGGGGACGAGGTGACGTTCGCGACGATCGGGAACGCGGGCACGAGCGAGGGCCTCTTCTGGGAGACCCTCAACGCGGCGGGCGTCCTCCAGGTGCCGCTCGCGATCTCGGTGTGGGACGACGGCTTCGGCATCTCCGTCCCGAGCGAGCTCCAGACCACGAAGTCCTCGATCTCCGCCATCACGAAGGGCTTCATCCCCGAGAAGGGCGTCCCGGGCGTCGACGTGTACGTCGCGAGGGGCTGGGACTACTTCGCGCTCTGCGACCTCTACGTCTGGGCGATCGAGCGCGTGCGGCGCGACCACGCACCGGCGCTGTTCCACATCATCGAGATGACGCAGCCGCAGGGGCACTCCACGAGCGGCTCGCACGAGCGGTACAAGACGCCCGAGCGCCTGCGCTTCGAGACGGACGCGGATCCGATCGCGCGGATGCGCGGCTGGATGGTCGAGCACGAGATCGCGAGCGCGAAGCAGCTCGACGAGTGGGAGGCGGAGGACCGTCGCGAGGTGGAGCGCGTGCGCGAGGAGGCGCGCGAGGAGCACCTCGCGCCGCTCCGCGAGGAGCACGGCCGCCTCCTGGCGCTGCTCGAGCGGGCGCGTGAGGCCGCGCCGGAGGCGGGCATCGAGAAGATCGTCGAGGAGATCCGGGAGCCGCAGGAGCACAGCCGCCGCCTCGTGGACGCGGCGGCTCGGCGCGCGCTCCTCCTCCTGCGGGGGACGGAGAGCCCCGCGCGCAGCGAGCTCGTCGCGTTCGCAGGCGAGATCGCCGCCGAGAACGAGGAGCGCTTCAACTCGCACCTCCTGAGCCGCTCGCCCGCGTCGCCGCTCCGGGTCGAGCCGGTCGAGCCGCTGTACTCGGAGTCGTCCGAGACGGTCGACGGCCGCATCGTGCTCGTGCGCTGCTTCGACGCGAACTTCGCGCGCGACCCGCGCATCCACGTGCTGGGCGAGGACGTGGGAAGGCTCGGCGACGTGAACCTCGTGTTCGAGGGCCTCCAGCAGAAGTACGGTCCGCTGCGCCTGACGGACACCGGGATCCGCGAGGCGACGATCATGGGGCAGGCGATCGGCGGCGCGATGCGCGGCCTGCGCCCGATCGCGGACATCCAATACGTGGACTACCTGCTCTACGCGCTCGAGGTCGCGTCGGACGACCTCGCCACGCTCCACTTCCGGACGCACGGCGCCCAGAAGGCGCCGGCGCTCATCCGGACGAAGGGGCACCGTCTCCAGGGCATCTGGCACACGGGCTCGCCGATGGCGCTCATCCTCAGCGCGCTCCGAGGGCTGCACGTGTGCGTGCCGCGCAACATGGTCCAGGCCGCCGGCTTCTACAACACGCTCCTCCGCGGGGATGATCCGGCGATCGTGATCGAGGTCCTCAACGGCTACCGGTACAAGGAGCGGCTGCCCGACAACGTGGGCGAGTTCACGCTGCCCCTCGGCGTGCCCGAGGTCGTCCGCGAAGGTAGCGACCTGACGATCGCGACGTACGGCGCGTGCGTGCGGATCGCGGAGGACGCCGCGAACGCGCTCGCGGAGCTCGGGATCTCCGCCGAGCTCGTCGACGTGCGCACGCTCGCGCCGCTCGACCTGCGCGGCGTGATGGGGGAGAGCGTGCGGAAGACCGGCGCGCTCCTCGTGCTCGACGAGGACGTGCCGGGCGGCGCGTCCGCGTACGTCATGCGTCACGTCGTCGAGACGCAGCAGGGCTACGACGCGCTCGACGTGCCGCCGCGGACGCTCACGGCGAAGGACAACCGCGCCGGCGTGGGCCAGGACTCGGACCACTTCGCCAAGCCCAACCGCGAGGATGTCATCGAGGCGGCCTACGGCCTGATGCGCGAGCGGGACCCGCGACGGTTCCCGGCGCTCAGGTAGGGCAGGCCGTGGAGAAGACGAACGTGCAGGCCGTCCACGACACGCTCCTCGCGGAGTTCCGCGCCGATCCGCGGTACATCCTCCTCGGCGAGGACGTCGGCGCGCGCGGCGGCGTGTTCCGCGTGAGCGAGGGCTTCATCGACGAGCTCGGGAAGGACCGCATCATCGACACGCCCCTCGCGGAGTCGGCGATCGTCGGGGTCGCCATCGGAGCCGCCGTCGGCGGGCTCCGGCCGGTGGCCGAGATCCAGTTCGCCGACTTCAGCGCGCCCGCGTTCGAGCAGATCGTCGACGAGGCCGCGCGCATCCGCTGGCGGTCGAACGGGGAGTTCGGCGTGCCGCTCACCATCCGCATGCCCTGGGGCGGCGCGGTCCACGGCGGCCCGTACCACTCGCAGTCGGTCGAGGCGTTCTACGCCCACGTGCCGGGCCTCAAGGTCGTCGTGCCGAGCACGCCGCGCGACATCACCGGGATGCTTCGGTCCGCGCTGCGCGATCCCGACCCGGTGATCTTCCTCGAGCACAAGGCCACCTACCGGGCGGTGAAGGGCGAGGTCCCGGACGACCCGGAGTTCACGATCCCGCTCGGCCCGGCCGACGTGAAGCGCGAGGGCACCGACATCACCGTGTTCGCGTACGGGCTCATGCTCCACCGCTCGCTCGCGGCCGCGGAGACGCTCGCCGGAGAGGGGATCTCGGTCGCGGTGGTGGACGTGCGCAGCCTGCGGCCGCTCGACGCCGGAACGATCGTGAGCGAGGCGCGCAAGACCGGGAAGTGCCTCATCGTGTACGAGGACAACCGGATGTTCGGTGCCGGGGCCGAGATCGCCGCCCTCATCGCCGAGGAGGCGTTCGACTCCCTGGACGCGCCGGTCATGCGGTACGGCGGACCGGAGGTGCCGGCGACGCCCATGAACAAGGTGCAAGAGGACTGGTACATGCCGGATCCAGATCGGATCGCGCAGAAGATGCGCGAGCTAGCGAGGTACTAGATGGCCACGTTCGAGCTGCGCATGCCGAAGCTGGGCGAGTCGGTCACCGAGGGCACGATCGGGAAGTGGCTGAAGCAGCCCGGCGAGCCCGTGAAGAAGTACGACCTCCTCGTCGAGGTGCAGACGGACAAGGTCAACACCGAGATCCCGTCCGAGATCGAGGGCACGCTCAAGGAGGTCAGGGTCAAGGAGGGCGAGACCGTCTCGGTCGGCACGGTGCTCGCCGTGTTCGAGACCGGCGCCGCCGCGGCCGCGCAGCCGGCCGAGGCGAAGGCGACCGCGCAGGCGACGCCGCCACCGAGCGAGGGCAAGGCGGCCGCGGCGCCGCGGGCGCCGGAGGCGCCGGCGCCGCAGCCCGCTCCCGCGCGCGCCCCCGCGGCGACGGCCGAGCGCGTCGCGCCCGCTGGCGGCGGCGGCAACGGCCAGGTCGCGTCCCGCCCCGACATCCGCGCCACTCCGGCCGTGCGGAAGCTCGCGGCGGAGCACGACGTGGACCTCGCGCGCATCGAAGGCACCGGCCTCGGCGGCCGGGTCACGAGGCAGGACGTCGAGCAGTTCGTCGCGCGCGCCCCCGCCGCGGCGCCGGCGGCGGCGCCCCGGCCGGCACCGGCGTCGCCGGCGTCGGCCGCCCCGTCAAGAGGCGACACGCTCGTGCCGCTCTCGCAGATGCGCCGCGCGATCGCGACGAACATGGCTCAGGCCTGGACCGCGCCCCACGCGCACGCGGTCATGGAGATCGACATGACAGGGTGCATGCGCTTCCGGGAGACGGCCTCCGCCGACTTCAAGGCGCGCGAGGGCTTCGACCTGTCCCCGGCGGCCTTCATCGTGAAGGCGGCGGTCGAGGCGCTTCTGGCGGTGCCGCTCGTCAACGCGTCGTGGACCGACCAGGGCGTGATGCTGCGGAAGGCGATCAACGTGGGCTACGCCGTCGCGCTCGGCGACGAGGGCCTCATCGTCCCGGTGATCAGGAGCGCCGACGGCCTGAGCATCGCGGGCCTCATGCGCGCGATCCGCGACGCCGTCGACCGGACCAAAGCGAAGAAGCTCACGCTCGACGACCTCCAGGGCGGCACGTTCACCGTGAACAACACGGGGCCCCTCGGCACGGTCGTCTCGAGCCCGATCGTCCCGCCGGGCCAGGCCGCGATCGTCTCGAGCGAGACGATCAAGAAGCGGCTCATGGTGATGCCGGACGACTCGATCGCGATCCGCTCGATCATGAACCTCGTCATCGGCTTCGACCACCGCGTGATCGACGGCGCGACGGCGGCGCGCTTCCTCGCGACCATGCGCGACTGGCTCGAGCGCGTCGACGAGAGCTGTCCCGTCTACTGATGATCCCTCTCGCTCCGCGGCCCGGGCCGCCGAGTCGGATCGCCGCCTAGTGGGCCAGCTCGTCCCGATACGGTTCGAGACGCCCGGCGAGGTCGAGCGGCCGCGGTCGCGCGGCCGCGGCGACGCGAACCGCGCCGTCCCGATCGACCGCGCCCGCCCGGAGTGGCTCAAGGTGCGCCTGCCGATCGGCCCCGAGGTCGAGCAGCTCCGGCGGCTCATGCGGAGCAAGGAGCTCCACACGGTCTGCGAGGAGGCGCGCTGCCCGAACATGGGCGAGTGCTGGGGCGCCGGCACCGCGACGTTCATGATCCTCGGCGACACCTGCACCCGCTCGTGCGGCTTCTGCGCGGTCCGGACGGGCCGGCCCGGCGCCGTCGACGAGGCGGAGCCGGAGCGCGTCGCGGAGGCCGTCGCCCGGATGGGCCTCGGCCACGCCGTCGTGACGAGCGTGAACCGCGACGAGCTGCCCGACGGCGGGGCCGGGATCTTCGCCGCGACCATCGCCGCGATCCGCCGCGCCTCGCCGGGCACCACGGTGGAGGTGCTCATCCCGGACTTCCGCGGCGACCCGGCCGCGCTCGACGCGGTGCTCGCGGCGAGGCCGGAGATCCTCGACCACAACACCGAGACCGTCCCGCGCCTCTACACGCGCGTGCGGCCGCAGGCCGACTACGAGCGGTCGCTCGGTGTCCTCCGCCGCACGAAGGAGGTCGCGCCCGATCTCGTGTGCAAGAGCGGGATCATGGTCGGCCTCGGGGAGACCGAGGACGAGGTGCTCGCGACGATGCGGGACATCCGCGCGCAGGGCACCGACATCCTCACGATCGGCCAGTACCTGCGCCCGACGCCGGACCACCTGCCGATCGAGCGGTACTGGACCCCGGAGGAGTTCGCCGCGCTCCGCGACGCGGGCATGGCGATGGGCTACCGGCACGTGGAGTCGGGCCCGCTCGTCCGCTCGTCGTACCACGCGGAGCGTCACGTGATGCCCGTATGAGCGCCGAGCTGGCCGCGACGTGGCTCGGGCGCTCGGAGTACCTCGCCGCGTGGCGGCTCCAGGAGGCCGTCGCCTCGCGCGTCCGCGCCGGCGGCGCCGACCGGCTGCTGCTCCTCGAGCACGATCCCGTGTACACGATCGGGCGGCGCGGATCCACGACGAACCTCCTCGCGTCGACGACCGAGCTGCGGCGGGCGGGCGCGCACGTGTACCGCGTGGACCGTGGCGGGGACATCACGTACCACGGCCCCGGGCAGCTCGTGGGCTATCCCGTGGTCGCGCTCGGGGACGCGCCGGACCTCGTCGCCTACGTGCGCGCGATCGAGGCCGCGCTCATCGACGCGCTCGCCACGTACCGGGTCGTAGCGCGCCGCGACCCCGAGCGGACCGGCGTGTGGGTCGACCTCGAGGACGGCCGCCCGGCGAAGATCTGCGCGATCGGCGTGCGCGTCTCGCGCGGCGTGTCGACGCACGGCTTCGCGCTCAACGTCTCGACCGACCTCGGTGCCTTCGAGCGGATGATCCCGTGCGGCTTCGCGCACGAGGTCGCGTCGCTCGCGCGGCTCGGGGTCCGCGCGCAGCCGCTCGAGGTCGGGCGGCGCTGCGCGGAGGCGCTCGCCTCGCGCCTCGGCCGGCGCCTCCTCTGGACCGAGGTGATCGACGCGCCGCGCGACGACGAGATCGCCCCCGACGCTCCCGTGCGGTCGGCGCAGGACCTCCTCGCGGGAGATCTCGCCGCCTCCGGATAGTGCTCAGCCGCGAGGCGCCCGCGACCGAGCTCGCCGTCGCGTCGAGGATCCTCGCGCGCGCCGGCGTGCTCGCGCCCACCGGCCGCGTCGCGCTCAGGGTCGGCACGGAGGTGGTGTACCTCTGCAAGCGCGGCGTCGAGGCGCACGCGATGACGCCGTACGACGTCGTCGCGCTCCGCCTCGCCGACGGGCTCGAGCTCGCGGGCGAGCCGCCCGACGACGCGGGCCGCTACCTCGACGCGCTTCGCCGGGCGTCCGGGGCCGGTGCCGCGGCGCTCCGCGCGGACGGCACGATGCTCACGGCGGCGAGCGTGCGCGAGTGCGTCGCTTCCCTGCTCGGCCGCCCGTACGAGGAGCTCGAGGCGGAGGCGCGGCTCACGGGCGCGCTGTACGGTGCCTACCCCGCAGGCGGCGACCCCGCGGCGTAGACGCCCGCCCATGACGGCCGTCACTGATACCGCGCCCGGTACCGAGGGACCACCGCGGCGTAGGACCTGTGGCCTATGGCGCCGGTCGGTCCCGGTCGCGACGATCACACCCATGTTGGGGAGTGGTCGTCCGCAGTGGCTCGACTCGCTGGGGAGCCTCGCGAAGCCCGACGAGAGGGAGATGGAGCACCTCGACGCGTCCTCCCTTTCGGCGCGGATCGGCGTGAGGCACGAGCCCGCGGCCCCGGCGGCCGTCCCCGCGAAGCCGACGATCACCGACGGCACCGCGCCGTGGCGGAAGGCGCTCCGGACGGGCTAGCGCGCTAGCGCGGGGCGGACCGGCGCCGAGCGCGTCATCCTCGGCACGTGCCCGCTCCTCTCGCGATCATCCCCTGGCCGCGCTCCGTCGACGCGCGGGACGGCGAGCTGCTCCTGCCGCGCGGCGCGAGGGCCGAGATCCGCGGAGGCGGCGGCGATCCGCTCCTCGCGCGCACCGCCGAGCGGCTGGCCGAGGTGCTCCCGTCCGGACCGCGCGCCCACGAGGCGTCGATCGTCATCGAGGTCGCTCCCGACGGGCGCGCGGATCCCGAGTCGTACACGGTCGAGGTCACGCGCGACCTCGGGCGCGTGCGCGCGGCGTCGCCGCGCGGCGCGTTCTACGGCGCGGAGACGCTCGCGCAGCTCGTCGAGCCGGCGCCCGACGGCTCGCGCGTGCCGGCGGTACGGATCGAGGACGCCCCGCGGTTCCGCTGGCGCGGCCTGCATTTGGACGTGGGGCGGCACTGGATGCCCGTCGCGTCGATCGAGCGGTGGATCGACGCGATCGCGCGCTTCAAGCTGAACACGTTCCACTGGCACCTCACGGAGGATCAGGGATGGCGCCTCGAGATCCGGCGGTATCCGCGTCTCGTCGAGATCGGCTCGAAGCGCAAGGAGACGATCGTGGGCCACGCGCGCCGCGGCCCGAAGGGCTACGACGGCGTGCCGTACGCGGGCCACTACACGCCGGACGAGGCGCGGCACGTCGTGGCCTACGCGCGCGAGCGCGGCGTCACGGTCGTGCCGGAGATCGAGATGCCGGGCCACTCGCTCGCCGCGCTCGCGGCGTACCCGGAGCTCGCGTGCCGCCCCGGCCCGTTCGAGGTGCGCACGACGTGGGGGATCTCCGAGGAGGTGTACTGCCCGAAGGAGCAGACCTTCGAGTTCCTCGAGAACGTGCTGCGCGAGGTCATGGCGATCTTCCCGAGCCGCTACATCCACATCGGCGGCGACGAGGCGCCGAAGACCCGCTGGCGCGAATGCCGCATCGCGCAGGACCTGATCGCCCGCGAAGGGCTCCGCGACGAGGACGAGCTCCAGAGCTGGTTCATCCGCAGGATCGAGCGGTTCCTCGCGGCGAACGGCCGGCGGCTCGTGGGCTGGGACGAGATCCTCGAGGGCGGCCTCGCGCCGAACGCGACGGTCATGTCGTGGCGCGGGACCGCGGGCGGGATCGTGGCCGCGAGGGCCGGCCACGACGTCGTCATGTGCCCGCAGGAGGACCTCTACTTCGACCACTACCAGGGGCCGGTCGAGAGCGAGCCGCTCGCGATCGGCGGCATGACGACGCTTGACGACGTGTACCGGTACGAGCCGGTCCCCGCCGAGCTCACCGACGCGGAGGCGGCGCACGTGCTCGGCGCGCAGGGGCAGCTCTGGACCGAGTACATGCGCACGCCCGAGCACGTCGAGTACATGGCGTTCCCGCGCGCGATCGCGCTCGCCGAGATCGTCTGGTCGCCGCGCGAGGCGCGCGATCCGGCCGGCTTCCGCGCGCGGCTCCCGCGCGCGCTCGCCGAGCTCGACCGCCTCGGCATCCGGTACCGGAGGCCCGAGGACCTCTAGCGCTCGCCTCCGGGCGGGTCGAGACGCATCCCGGTGGCGTCCTCGTGCGACGAGCCGGTGACCACGCGCCTCCGGCCCTTGCGCCGCTCGAACGGGCCGCGCACGTCGAAGCCGAGCTGGAACTGCTCGGTCGCGTGGAGCAGCGCGTCGGCGGGCGCCATGCCGATGACGCGCACGAGGTCGTCGTAGAGGCGCGCGAACCGGTCGCGGTCCTCCGGCTCGCGCACGACGTCGGGGTAGGCCGGAGGCTCGAGGCGCGCGGGGTCGCTCACCGGCCGCGGCTCTTCTTCGTGCCGACCGCGCGTATGAACTGCTCGACCGGGATCGCGGTCAGCGTCTCGATCTGCACGGTGCCGCGGGCACCGAGGCTCACGGACACGCGAGCCATCGTCTCGTTGTCCTTGGCCTCGACGATGTTCACGAAGTCGTAGCGGCCGAGCGTCGCGTACTGCGCGATGACGCGCGCCCCCTGCGCCTCGATCTCCTGGTTCACTTCCTTGATGCGGCGCGGGTTCGACTGGATGGTCTTGATCCCCTGCGAGCTCACCTTCGTCAGCAGGACGTACGTCGCCACCTTCGCTGCCCTCCTGCGCGCAATAGGCTCCTGAGGATATGCCGCGCTTCACGCGCGCCGAGGCCGAGCGGCTCCTGCCGACCGTGAGGCCGATGCTCGAGGACCTGCGGCGGCGCATGGCGGCCTTCCGCAGGCAGCAGAGCGAGCCGCTCGCGCGCGAGATCCGCGCGATCGCGCAGGAGATCGCCGAGCTCGGCGTCGAGCTCAAGGACCCGGACCAGGGGCTCATCGACTTCCGCGCGGTCCGGCGCGGGCGCGAGGTGTACCTGTGCTGGAAGCTCGGCGAGCCGGAGCGGATCCTGTACTGGCACGACCTCGACGCGGGCTTCGCGGGGCGGCAGGCGATCGACGCGTAGCGCCGGTCCCGCGCGCGTACGGGCGCGTCAGGCGCTGTCGTCCAAAGAGGCGACTTGACGCGAAGCGCGTCGCTCCCGCATACGGTCGGAGATGGACGACCGCTTCGAGCGCGCGTGGGCCGCGGGCTTCTTCGACGGAGAGGGCTGGGCCGGACGCGCTCGCCGCGGCGTGCAGGCGCGGGTCAACCAGGCGGACCCGAACGGCGTCCCGGAAGCGCTCGAGCGCTTCCGGCGCGCGGTCGGACACGGGCGGATCCACGGCCCCGAGCTGAAGCCGGGCCGGATCGACATCTACCGCTGGGAGGCGACGAGCCGGTCGGACGTCGAGGCCGTGGCCGCGGCGATCGGCCCGTGGCTCGGTCCCGTGAAGCGCGCGCAAGTCGCGGGCGCGCTCGGACGCGATCTCGTGGCGCCGGAGGACGACCTCGCGGATCCGTCCTGGCGCGCGTGGGCCGCGGGTCTCTGGGACGGCGAGGGGTCGGTAAGCCTCGCCGCGCACCGGAGCCACCTGGGTCATCACGTGCTCGAAGCGGCGGTCACGCAGGAAGGCTCCGAACATGGGTGCGCGATCCTTGCGCGCCTCCTCTCGATCCTGCAGCAGGGACATGTGTATGGGCCATACGTCCAGGACAGCGCCAACGCGCCCGTATACCGATGGAAGGCGTACGGCGTGGACGCCGCGCGGCGCTCTATCCACGTCGTGCTCCCATGGCTGGGGCGCGCGAAGCGCTACCAGGCCGTCGCGGCGCTCTCCGTCGTCGACCGCGAGGCAGCGCTGCCGCGCGGCAACCCCGCCTGGGGGAACCGCAAGACGCACTGCGTCAACGGCCACGCGTACGCGACCGCGCGTCTGCGTCCGTTCAGGCCGCGGCAGGGCGGAGCGATGAGACGGCCGTCGAAGCAGTGTCTCGTCTGCGTGCGCGAGAGCGCGCGGCGCCGGCGGAGAAACAAGGACGACGGCCCCGCGGGGCCGTCGTCCTGAGGTCAACTAGATCGCTACTACTTGTTGAAGTACGCCTTGTTGATCTCGATGTAGTTCTTCCACTTGTCCGGCACCGCGTCCTCCGGGAAGATCGCGCTCACCGGGCACACCGACTCGCACGCGCCGCAGTCGATGCACTCGTCGGGATGGATGAAGTACATGTTGTCGGCGTCGGTCGTATAAATACAGTCGACCGGGCAGACATCTACGCAGCTCGCGTCCTTGACGTCGATGCAGGGCTCAGTGATCACGTACGCCACTCTGTGATCCTCACTTTCGGGAACATCACGGAGCCCACTTGCGCGGTCCCTCCGGCTCGTCTCGAAGGCTATCATCGCGAGCGCCCATGAGCGAAACGACCGAGTTCCCGCTGCCCGCCGACGTGACGCCCGAGGAGCGCGACACCGCGCGGCGCGAGATCGGCAAGTACTCGACGATCCGCGACGACGACGCGCGCTCGATCCGCTTCGACGGCCGGCAGCTCGGCCAGACCGGACCGATCTGGCACTTCCAGTACACCCGCATCTTCGAGGTCCCGAAGGGCTTCATCGTCGCCGCGCACGACCTGCGCGAAGGCATCGTCGTGGTCCACTCTGAGCGCGCGGAGGACCTGCCGGAGAAGTTCAGCGAGAGCGTCGTGCGGGAGTTCCTCGAGGACGAGCTCCGCTTCCGCGGGGTCGTCGGCAACGGGCACGCCGCAGCCGAGCAGCCGCGAGCGTAAGGCGGCACGGCCGCCCAAGCGGCTGCCGCCCGGCGCGTCGCGGGAGCCGCCGCGCGCACGCTGCGGAGACCCCGCGCCCGACGCGCTGCGCCGCGCGGTCGAGCAGCTCAACGTCGGCGAGCTCTTCGAGCAGCACGAGACGCTCGAGCTCCTCTGGCGCGCGACCGCGGCGCCCGTCCGCGACCTCTACCACGGGATCCTCCAGGTCGGCGTGGGCCTCCATCACTGGACGCGCGGCAATCACCATGGCGCGAACGTGCTGCTCGAGGAGGGGATCCGCCGCCTCGCGCCGTTCGTCCCGGAGTGCCAGGGCGTCGACGTCGCCGCGCTCGTTCGCGACGCGGCGGCCGCGCGCGAGCGCCTGCTCGTCCTCGGACCCGAGCGGATTGCAGAGGTCGACGCGCGCACGCTCGTGCGCGTGCGCCTCTCCTAGCGGGCCGGCGGCTCCTCTGCCGGGAGCTCGCCCATGGTGAAGTCGGGCTGGTCCCAGCCGAGCAGCGAGAACGGCGGCAGGTTCACAGCCTCGACCGTGCGCAACTCGGGGATCTTGTCGCGGAGGATCCGCTCGAGGCCGCTCGCCACCTGGAGCGACGCGACCGCGCGTCCGGGCCGCGGACGCGTGAGGTGGAGGCGCACCTTGGCGACGTTGTCCTCGACGCCCACGAGCTCCGCGCTCGCGCCGCTCTTCGCGAGGAAGGGCCGCATGCGATCGAGCTCCTCGCGCACGCGCGCTTCGAGGTCCGCCATCGCGGCGAGTTTAGGCGCTAGCCTCTGCGCATGACGAACGTTCTCCTCACGCTCGTCGGCTGCGTCGTGTTCGTCGCCATCACGTTCTTCGAGCAGCTGCCCGTCCTCGGCTGGCTCGGCTGGGTCCTGTCGTTCGGCGCGTGGTGGCTGCTCGCGCGCGCGACGAGCGGGCCGATCCCCGCCGGGGTGCTCGGCGCGATCACGGGCTTCGTCGGCGCGCTCACGTCGTGGATGGCGCAGACCGGGAACCTCTTCGGCTTCACGACGCCGCCGGGCGATCGCTTCGGCGCGCTCTTCGGGTTCATCGGCTCGAGCCTCGGCATCGTGTACTGGCCGCTCGTCGGCGTCGGCGTCTGCGTCGTCGCCCGCCTCGTGACGAGCGGGCGGAGCGTCCGACCGTACTGACCGGCGCCGCGCTACAGTGCCGCCCGAGGGTGGGAACGCGGGTCAGCCGGCGCAGGCTCCTCGGATACGGCGCTGCCACGGCCGCCGCTGTCGCGGCGCACGCCGCGCCCGCCGCGGCGGCGACGGGCGACGAGGCGCTCCGCGAGAACGCCTTCGCGGTCGAGATCGAGGGCTGCCCCGAGGCGTCGGCGAACGTCCGCCTCGTGGCGCTCGGCGGGCTCACCGTCGACCTTCCCGTGACCGGCAAGGACCGGGACGGCTACCGCACGTACGGCGCGGGCACGCCGCGCTGGGGCGCGACGAAGATCGCGCTCAGCCGCGGCACGAAGGGCGAGCTCCGGAGCTGGCTCGAGGACCCGAAGCGGCCGCGCAAGCGCATCAGCGTGACGATCCGCTCGAAGGACGGCGACCTGGCGCGCTCGTACGACCTCGTCGAGTGCTTTCCGGTCTCGTACAGCGAGGGTGACCTCACGGTCGGCGGCGAGGCGAACGTCGCCGAGCTCGTCGTGCAGCCGACGCGCGTGGAGGCTTCGTAGTGTCCGCCGGCACGAACGTCGACCAGATGCTGCGCTACAAGGGCTTCAGCGTGGAGATCGAAGGCGTCGACGGCGCGCCGGCGTCGGAGGACGCGGAGTGGGTGAGCGTCACCGGCGGCACGGACGCGTCGTTCGTCGTCGAGCTCGGGCCGAACGGCCCCGTCGAGGGTCCGAAGCTCGTGACCCTGCTCTGCCTCGAAGGACCGATGGTCGCCGGCCGGACGTGGCTCGCGAAGTGGCTCGCCGAGACGGCCCTCGGCAAGGACGCACGCCGCGACCTGCGCGTCGCGAGCATCCTCAAGTTCGGCGCCGCGCGGCGCCGCGGCAAGGCGACGGCGTACAAGGGCTGCCGGATCGTGCACTGGAAGGCCAGCGACATGGACGCCCGGGGGACCGAGACGATCACCGAGCGGATCTGCATCGTCGCGGAGCGCGCCGAGATCGCCTAGGCGACGCGGCGGCGCTTCCCCTTCACGTAGTCCACGAGGACGTACTCGCCGAGGCGCTCCGGCTCGACGTAGAAGGCGCGCCCGGCGTTGACCTTCGACATCTGGTTCACGAAGTCGATGAGGTAGTGGCCGCGAGCGAGCATGAACGTGTTGATCGTGATCTGCTCGCGCGTGCAGCGGACCACCTCGCGCAGCGTCTCGTCGTAGGTCCGGCGCGTCGGCGGGTACGAGAACGACGGGATCGCCGCGCCCGCCTCGAAGTGCGCGGTCGGCTCGCCGTCGGTGATGAGCACGATCTGCTTGTTCTTCCCGCGCGAGCGCGACAGGAGCCGCCGCGCGGTCGCGAAGGCGTGCTGCATGTTCGTGCCGTACACGTACTCGTTCCAGGTGAGCCCCGGCAGATCGGTGGGCTTGAGCACCTCCGCCGCGGCGGAGAAGCCGACGATGAAGAGGTCGTCCTTCGGGTACGTGGAGCGGATGAGCGCGTCGAGCGCGAGCGTGACCTTCTTCGCGGCGAGGAAGCAGCCGCGGAAGAGCATCGAGCGCGACACGTCGACGAGGATCGCCGTCGCGGACTGCGTCACGAGCTCCGTCCGCCACACGTCGAAGTCGTCGGCGCGCAGGCGCACCTTCGCGTCCCGCGTGCGGCCCTCCGCGGCCTCGCGCATGACGGCGTTGCGGAGCGTGCCGGGGAGGTCGAGCAGGAACTGGTCGCCGAACTCGTAGCGCTTCGTCTCGTCGGTGGGGTCGCCGCCGCGGCCTGACAGCCGCGCGCGGTGCGACCCGAAGGCGTCCTTCTTGAGCGTCGCGAAGATCTCCTCGAGCGAGCGCTGGCCGATCTTCCTGATGCCGCGCGGCGTGAGCTCGTAGCGGTCGCCGTCCTTCCGGATGAGCCCGGCGTCCTCGAGGAGCTTCGTCATGCGCTGGAGCTCCTCGAGCGCCTGGCGCGCCGCGTTCCCCGCGAGCTTCCCGACCTCCTCCGGGTCGATCTTCTCGAGATCCGCGGCCTCGCGTGCCGACGCCACGATCTCCTCGAACTCGGAGATCCGGTCCATGTCCTGCATCAGCGCGAGCGCCTCGGAGAGGGACAGGGGCTGGTCCCCGGTGAGGTCGTGCTCGCGGCCCTCCATCGGGATGAGCTGCGACAGCGTCTCCGCGAGCGAGCTCATCGCCTCCTGGAGCCTCGGGTCCTGGAACGCCGCGCCGAGCAGCCCGTCGAGCTGCTCCCGCATCTCGCCCGGCATGCTGTTCCAGAGCGAGCGCATCGCGGCCATGCCCATGGCGAGCTGCTTCACGAGGTCGTCCCAGTCCTTCGCCCCGCCCGCGAGCTCCGGGTACTGGCGCTGGAACGCCTCGAAGTCCGGCTCGCCGCCCTCCATGCGCTCGCGCAGCGAGCGGTCGAGGTCGCGCAGCATCTGGCGCATCCGCTCGATCTGCTCGGGCGTCACGTCCTTGAGGGCGTCACGCATGTTGCGGAAGTACGAGCCGAGGACCTGCTGCTGCAGCTGCTTCAGCAGCTCCTGGAACGCCTCCGCCGCCTTCGGCTCGACGAACTCGTACTCCTGGAGCGCGCGGATCGCGGGACCCACGTCCTCGGGGAGCTGGTCGAGCTGGGCGAGCCGCTCGTTCGCGAACCGCTCCATCGCCGCCTTCATCTCGGCGTCGGGCGCGTCGGCGTCGCGCCGCCGCTCGAGCGTCGCGCGCTCGAGGCCCTTCACCTCGTCGAGCTTCCTCTTGAGGTCGTCGAAGATCCGCGAGAGGTCGTGGCGCTGGCCGCGCCGCTGGCGCGCGGCGCGCAGCCGCTCGAGGAGGTCCTGCATGCCCTCCATGCGTCCGGGCATGCCCCAGCGCGCGAGGCGGGCCATCGCGTCCTCGAGGTCGCCGCCGGCGAGGAGCTCGTCGCTCATCGCGCCGAGGAGCTCCTCGGCCTCGAGCGCGTCGAGGCGCTGCGTGCCGTCCCAGCGCGAGTAGCGGACGCCCTCGTCGGGTCGTGAGCCGAACATGCCCGGCGCGCCGCTCACGTCAGGCCCTGAACGTGGAGCGGGTCTCCCCGCGCTCCTTGTTGAGCTTGCGGTTGAGGTGCAGCCCCTCGAGCACGAACTCGACGGCCGCCGCGACCGCGGCCGGGTTCCCGCCGGCGCCGAGCTTCGCGACCGCGCCCTTCATACCGGGGATCTGGAGCGCCTGCTTCACGTAGTCGCCGCTCGCGAGGGTGGGCGAAACGTGCATCGTCGCGCCGCGCTGGAACGCCGCGAGGAGCGAGTCGAACTCGGCGAGGGAGAACGTGCGGTTGAACACGTTGAGCACGGCGCGCTGCACGAGCCGGTCGATGACGCGCTCCTCGCTCGTCTCGCCCACGGCCTCGAGCTCGATCTTCCCGGCCGTCGACGCGAGCACGGCGGGGAGGTCGGTGATCCGCGGGACGACCGTCTTCTCGCCGGTCCGGAGCGCGCGCTTGAGGGCGTTCGACACGAGGTTCTCGTAGTTCGAGATCGTCACGCGCACGGAGACGCCGGAGCGCTGCGAGATCTCGGACGAGCGCCGCGCGAGCTGCGAGAGCTCCGCGAGGATCTCCTTCATGTAGGCGGGGACGATCGTCGTGATCCCCTCGTCCGCGTACACGGAGCGCTCCTGCTCCATGATCCCGACCTCGGTCGGGATCTCCCGCGGATAGTGCGTGCGGATCTGCGAGCCGAAGCGGTCCTTGAGCGGCGTGATGATCCGCCCGCGGTTCGTGTAGTCCTCGGGGTTCGCCGACGCGACCACGAACAGGTCGAGCGGCAGGCGCACCTTGTAGCCGCGGATCTGCACGTCGCGCTCCTCCATGACGTTCAGGAGGCCGACCTGCACGCGCTCCGCGAGGTCGGGCAGCTCGTTGAGCGCGAAGATCCCGCGATGTGTCCGCGGGAGGAGGCCGTAGTGGATCGTCATCTCGTCGGAGAGGTACCGCCCCTCGGCCACCTTGATCGGGTCCACCTCGCCGATGAGGTCGGCGATCGAGATGTCGGGCGTCGCGAGCTTCTCGCTGTAGCGGCGGTCGGGCGCGAGCCACACGAGCTCGACGGAGTCGCCGTCGTTCGCCACGCGGTAGCGGCACGACGCGCAGATCGGGGCGAACGGCTCGTCGTTGATCTCGCAGCCCGCGATCGCCGGGATCTCCGCGTCCAGCAGCTGGACGAGCGACCGCGCGATGCGCGTCTTGGCCTGGCCGCGCTCGCCGAGGAAGATGATGTCCTGGCCCGAGAGGATCGCATTCTCGATCTGCGGCAGCACGGTCGCGTCGTAGCCCACGATCCCCTCGAACAGCGGCCGGCGCTCCTCGAGCGCGCGGATGAGGTTCGCGCGCAGCTCGGCCTTCACCGACCGCGGGCGGTAGCCGGTCTCGCGCAGCTCGCCGATCGTGGCCGGACGCGCGGTCATGCGACCGGATCCCCGCGCACGAGGTCGGATGCCTCCTCGCCGCGGTACGCCGCGAGCGCGGCGCGCACGGCGGGGATCTCGCGGACCCGCCGCGAGGCGAGGCTCGCGAGGAACTCCGAGCGCCGGTCGAGCTCGTCGCGCAGCGCCTGCCAGCCGCCGCCCAGGCGGAGGCAGAGGAGCTCGAGCTCCGCGTCCTCGTCGTGGCGGTGCGAGTCGGAGGCGCGGTCCCACTCGACGAGCGGGACCATGCCGCTCGTCCGGTGGAGCGATACGAGCCGGCGCACCGCGCCGCCGCGCGTCGTCCCGTAGAGGCGCATCACCGCGAGGAGGTCGACGCGCGCGAGGTCGTCGCCGTCGACGCCGAGCTCCGTCGTGAGCTGAGCGACCGCTTCCTCCGCGCTGTCCGCGTGGAGCGTGGAGCCGAGCGCGTATCCGTCGCGGAGCGTTCGGAAGACGCGCACGGCCTTGGGCCCCCAGAGGTACACGGGCAGGTGGGACGACAGCTCGTTCGCGAGCAGGAGCGTGCGCGACGGGTCCGTCTGCCGCAGGAAGTCGAACGTCTCGGCCCAGCCGCGCACGAAGATCCGCCGCGCGCTCGCGGGCAGGAAGTCGAGGAACGCCGTGAGCGTGGTCGTCTTGCCCGAGTGCGGCTGCTCCGCCGCGATGAGGAGCGAGCCGTGGCCTTCGAGGACCATCCAGGACAGCGCCGCGGTACGCGCGTCGAAGTTCCCGGCATCGAGCAGCTCCGTGACCGACATCGGGATGGGCGGCTCCCAGTTCCAGCCCCACCACCCGACGGGCACGTCGTAGTCGCGCGGCGACAGAGGACGCTCCGAGATCGCGTGATGGCGCTGCATCACCCTCGTTCCGAGCCTAGCACGCTATCCTCGGCATTCCGGTGGCCGAAGACACGAGACCGATCGACGATCCCGCGCGACTCGCCGAGGAAGCGAAGAAGCAGATCGAGGATCAGGCGGCCGCGATCCGAAAGCAGCGCGTTCCGATCGAGACCGAGCCCCCGACGGTGTATCGACCCTGAGCGGCGTGCGCTTCGCGAGCGTCGCGGAGCTCGCGGAGTCGCTCAGGCGGCGCCGCATCTCGTCCGTGGAGCTCACCGAGGAGACGCTCGATCTGCTCGAGCGCGAAGGGCCCCGCTACAACGCGGTCGCGACGGTCATGCGCGAGCGCGCGCTGCGCGAGGCGCGTGCCGCGGACCGTGCGCGAGGCCGCAGCGCGCCGCGCTCGCCGCTCGCCGGCATCCCGTACGGCGCGAAGGACCTGCTCGCCGCGCGCGGCGCGCCCACCACGTGGGGCGCGCCGCCATACGCCGAGCAGACCTTCGACGTGGACGCGACGGCCGTCGACCGCCTCCGCCGCGCCGGCGCCGTGCTGGCCGCGAAGCTCGCGATGGTGGAGCTCGCGGGCGGCGGCGGCTACCGCTATCCGCGCGCGTCGCTCCAGGGACCGGGACGCACGCCGTGGAACACGGACCACTGGTCCGGCGGATCCTCGAGCGGATCCGGCGCCGCGGTCGCCGGGGGCCTCGTGTCGTACGCGCTCGGCTCGGAGACGAGCGGATCGATCGGCACGCCCGCGTCGTACTGCGGCGTGACCGGGCTCCGTCCGACGTACGGCCTCGTGAGCCGCCACGGCGCGATGGCGCTCTCGTGGACCCTCGACAAGATCGGCCCTATGGCGCGCACGGCTGAGGACTGCGCCATCGTTCTCGAGGCGATCGCGGGACCCGACGTGAAGGATCCGACCGCGAGCGGGCGGCGCTTCCGCCGGCTCGACCGGCGCGCGGCGGTGTCGGCGCTCAGGGGCCTGCGCGTCGGCATCGCCGGCGAGGAGCTCGAGCACGCGACGCCCGAGGCGCGCGCCGCGCTCGAGAGGGCCTTCAAGGAGTTCACGCGCGTCACGCGCGCGAAGGTCGTGCGCGCTGTGCTCCCCGAGCTCCCGTACGGGCCGCTCGTCGCGACGGTCTACGCGGCCGAGGGCGCGACGATCTTCGCCGAGCTCATCGAGGGCCCGCGCTTCGAGGAGCTGCGCGACGCGCGCCAGAAGGCGGGGCTCCGCGCGTCGCTCGAGATCAAGGCGCGCGATTACCTCCAGGCGATGCGCCTCCGGAGCCGCGTGTCGGACGCGTTCCGCGGGCTCTTCAGCGAGTGCGACGTCATCCTCTCGTTCGGCCGGAACACCACCGCGACGCCCGTGGACCAGCCGCTCGACCGCGGCCCCGGCGGCCGCCCGGGCACGCCGCCGGTCGCCGCGGGCAACGGCGCGCTCATCGCGGCGGGGAACCTCGCGGGCGTGCCGGCGATCTTCTTCCCGTGCGGCTTCGGATCGAACGGGCTGCCGGTCGCGCTCCAGGTCGTCGGACCGCCGTTCTCGGAGCCGCTCCTCGTCGCCGCCGTCGAGGCGTACCAGCGCGCGACGCGCCACCACGCGAGGACGCCGAAGGTCTGATCGTCCCCGCGCGCTGCGCGCTTCGCCGCTCCGCGCGCGTCGGCCCTTGCGCCTCGTCGGGCGAAGCCCTCCTCGGCTAGAGCGCCCTCGCGACCTCGGCGAGCGCGCGGACCATCTCCGTCTCGCGGCCGTACGGGAACATCACGTTCGCGTGCTCGACGCCGGCCTTCGCGAGGGCGCGGAAGCGCTCGGCCGCCTCGTCGGGCGTGCCGACGATCGCTCCCGGCCTGGCCGCGCGCCACTCCGCCGGCGTCACGCCGGCCTTCTTCGCCGTCTCGCCGACGAGCGCGTCGACCGCGGGGCGGTCGCTCGCGACGAAGGCCTGCACGAACGCGCTGCGCCGGAGGGTCTTCGGGTCGCGCCCCACCGAGCGGCACGCCGCCGCGAGGCCCTCGTCCATCTGGCGGACCCGCTCCTCGAGCGTGACCGGGAGGATCGTCATGTTGAACCAGTGCGCGAACCGGGCGGCGACCCGCATGATCCGCGGCTTCGACCCGCCGATCCACACGGGGAGCGGCGACTGCGCCGGCTTCGGGGACGAGACGGCCGCGTCGATCCGGTAGTGCTTGCCGTGGTACGTCGAGCGCTCCTCGGTCCAGAGGCGCGTGCAGATCTCGAGCGCGTCGACGAGCTGGTCGACGCGCGTGCCGGGCGGCGGGAACTCGTATCCGTAGGCGCGGTACTCGAGCTCCTTCCAGCCGGCGCCGATGCCGAACTCGAGGCGGCCGCCGCTCATCTGGTCGACGCCCGCGGCCATCTTCGCGAGGAGAGCCGGGTTCCGGTACGACTGCGCGGTCACCATCGGGCCGATCCGGATGGTCCGCGTGTCGCGCGCGAGCGCCGCGAGGACGGTCCAGGCCTCGAGGCAGTCGGTGCGCTCGCTCCGCTCGTTCAGGAACAGGTGGTCGGAGAGCCAGATCGTGTGGAATCCTGCGCGCTCAGCCTCCTGCGCGATCGCGACGATCTCCGCGTAGCGGAAGCCGAACTGCGGCTCGATCTGCACGCCCAGATCCATGGCGCGAGCGTAGTCGGCACGGCCGCCGCGTGCCCCGGACTTGACCCCTTGACCCGCGGGCGAATACTTCGCGCGGGATGGGCAAGAGGATCGTCGCGCTCTCCGCCGCCGCGCTCCTCGCCGCGGCGTGCGCCACCGGTCCGGGGAACGGGCGCTCCGCGGCGACGCCGCGCACCGACGCCTACCTCGAGGCGCCGTCCGCCGTCCGCGCGAACGCGTCGATCGTGGACGGGGCGGGGAAGACCGTCGGGCTCGCGTCGTTCGCCGAGGAGCGTCAGCAGGTGCGGATCGACGTGAACGTGTTCGGCCTCAAGGAGGGCGAGCACGGGATCCACATCCACGCGACGGGCAAGTGCGAGGGCCCAGCGTTCACGAGCGCGGGCGGGCACTTCAACCCGGCCGGCAAGGTGCACGGGTTGCGCTCCACGAACGGCCCGCACGCGGGGGACCTCGGCAACCTGAAGGTCGGAAGCGACGGCAAGGCGACGCAGACGTTCTTCACGCCTCACCTCTCGCTCACGCCCGCGGCGTCGAACAGCGTGCTCGTGGGCGGCGGGCTCTCGGTCGTGATCCACGCGAACGCGGACGACGACCGCACCGACCCGTCCGGCAACAGCGGCGACCGCGTCGCCTGCGGAGTCATCAAGGCCACCCCGCTCGGCTAGGGCCCTCCGAGCGGAGCGTCACCCCACGTGACCAGCCGGCAGTGGTCCGTCGTCATCGATGGGCGCACGCGCAACGTGCGCGTCGACCACGGCTTCTGGTCAGGAGAGACGGTCGCGAGCGTCGACGGTGTTCTGGCACTGCGCGTCGTGCCTGGCTTCGCCGGCTTCGCCGATCACTGGGCCGCACCCAGCGAGCACGCCTTCCACCTCGGAGAACATGAGATGAGGGTCCGTGTGACACCTGAGGTCGGGTACACCCTCGACCTCGTCATCGACGGCCGGTCGGCGACGACCGGGCAGCCTGTGCCGGCGCTGCCGAGCGCACCGGCGGATGGGCTCTACCGCGCAGGCAAGGTCGGAGCGAGCATCGCGATGATCGCGGTGCCCTACACGATCGTTACGACGTTCCTCTTCGGCCGCTTCGCTCCGGAGTGGGGTCCGCGGTGGTTCGCGGCGAACGACCTTGTGCTCGCGAGCGGCACCCTCCCGCTGATGGCCGGCGCCGGGCTGTACTTCGTCAACCTCGCCCGTGTTCGGGATCGCGCTCGGACGCGCCTCTTCCTGGCGCTGTTCGGGACCGCGTTCCTGGCGGTCGCGGCCGCGCACGCAGCCGGACTGCCGCCGAGCGTCGCGGACGCGTTCGGGCCGCTCGAGACGCGCCGCGCGACGATCGTCGCATCCGCTCGGTCCCGGCCGAACGAGGCACCTACGGTCACCACCACGGACGGCGCCTCTTACCGGTGGGCATCGGCCTTCGGGCAGTACTCATATCCGGAACTCGCACCCGGACCGTACGAATTCGTCCTCACTTCGGCACGGCACCGCATCGTCGCGGTCCAGCCGGCACGCTGACCGCGACGTAGCGGGCCCCTCGCTAGGGCCGCGCCTCCTCCTCGTCCTCCGCCGTCAGCCTGAACGCCATGTGCCGTCCCGCGATCGTGATCGTGGTGAGCATGAACGCCGCGAACGGCGCGACCGCGGCGAGCTCGAACGTGTTCGTGTCGCCGGTGATGACGCGGTCGACGACCACGGCGATGGCGTACCAGACCGCGAAGACGGCGAGGCTCTCGGCGATGGGGAACGTGATCGGGCGCCGCGGCGTGCGGCGCCGCGGCCGCAGCTCGGGCGGGAGGAGCGCCTCCTCGGCGCGCCGGAGCCGCCGCTCGGTGCGCCAGAGGCGCGCGACGACGACGACGGAGACGAGCATGAGCGCGAGGTAGAACGCGACGCCGTCGTACTTCCCGAACGAGAGCGCGGCGAGCCCGAGGAGGAGCGCGAGCATCGCGACCGCCGAGAGCACGACCATGATCACGCGCCGCGCGGTCCTCATCGACCCCCCGCCCGGTCGAGGATCTCGACGACGTGCAGCACCGGCAGCGGGCGTCCGGCCGCGCGGAGGCCGGCCTCGATCTGGAGCATGCAGCCGGGATTGGCCGTGACCACCGCGTCGGGGGCGACGACGGCGATGTTCGCGACCTTCCGCTCGATGAGGCGGTCCGCGTAGTCGGGCTGAGCGACGTTGTAGGTGCCGGCGCTCCCGCAGCACACGTCCGCCTCGGGCATCTCCACGACCTCGAGCCCCGAGACCTTCGCGAGGAGCGCGCGCGGCTCGCGGCGGATGCCCTGCGCGTGCGCGAGGTGGCAGGGGTCCTGGTAGGTGACGCGCATCCGGAGCTCGCCGATCGGACCGTCGGGGACGATCCGGGCGAGGTGCTCGGTCACGTCGCGCACCTTCGCCGCGACGGCGGCGGCGCGGGAGGCCCATTCCGGCTCGTCGGCGAGGAGCCCGCCGATGCCCTTCAGGTGCGCGCCGCACCCGGCCGCGTCGACCACGATCGCGTCGATCTCCGCTCGCTCGAACGCCTCGACCGCGCGCCTCGCGAGCGCCCGCGCGCCCGGCTCGTCGCCGGAGTGCGCGTGGAGCGCCCCGCAGCACGCCTGGTCCGGGACCTCCACCACCTCGGAGCCGTAGCGCGACAGCACGCGCGCCGCCGCGGTGTGCACGTCCCCGTACGCGACCCGCATCACGCAGCCGAGGAGGAGCGCGACGCGGGCGGTCGGGTGCGCCGGCCGCTCCGGCGGGCGGTAGCGCGGGCGCGTGAGCGGCGGGTAGAGCGACTCGAGGCGGCGGAGGCGGCGCGGGAGCCTGCGCGCGATCCCCGTCGCGCGCACGAGGCGGCGGATGCCGAGGCGCTCGTAGAGCGAGCCGACCGCGGCCGCGGCGGAGAGGACGGCCGGACGCGCGACCACGCCGCGGAGGAGGAAGCGCTCGACCGGGCCGAGCGGCCGCGTCCGGCGCAGCTCGGCGCGCGTCGTCTCGATGAGGCGGCCGTACCGCACGCCCGACGGGCACACCGCCTCGCACGCGCGGCACGCGAGGCAGCGGTCCAGGTGGACGACCGCGTCGTCGCGCGGCTCTACGGTCCCCGCGGCGAGCGCGCCCATGAGGTGGATGCGCCCGCGCGGCGACTCCGTCTCGAGGCCGGTGATGCGGTACGTGGGGCAGGCCTCGAGGCACATGCCGCAGTGGATGCACTGCGCGAGGTCATCGGGGTCGAGACGGATCGCCACGCTTCCGATCGTACCGACGCCGTGGTCTAGAACGGGACGCGCCCGGGGGAGAGGACGCCGTTCGGGTCGAAGCGCCGCTTGAGCTCGCGCGCCACCACGGCGTTCGAGCGCGGCGTGCCCCAGGTGCCCGCGGCGCGCCGGAGCTCGAGCGGAACGCGCTCGAGGACCGCCGCGCCTCCCTTTCCTTCGAGCACCAGGCGCAGCTGCGAGACGCCGTCCCGGCTCTGCTCGTCGAAGAGGTGGGCGCTGTCGACGCCGGGGTACACGAGGCCGCCCGCGTCGCCCGGGTGCGGCTCGAGCGAGCCCGCGGGGTAGGTGAGCCGGACGGACGAGGCCGCCTCCGTGGGCAGGCCCGCCACGCGCTCCCACACGTCGCCGGACTCGCGCCAGGGGATGACCCGCTCGAGCTCGGCGCGCAGGCGGGCGACGACGCGGGCGCTCCCGGCGAGCCGGGCGAACACGCCGAAGCCGGTCGGCGCGCCGATGGAGAGCGCGGGCGGGCCGATGACGATCGCGAGCGCGTCCACGGGCAGGTGCGTCGCGCGAAGGGCTCGCACCTCGCGGTACGCGGCGTCGAGGTCGGCCGCGTCGTAGCGCAGGGTGAGGACCGCGTCCGGGAGCGCGGTCAGCTTGAGCGTGACCTCCGTGAGGACGCAGAGCGTCCCGTAGGTCCCGCCGTAGAGCTTCGTCAGGTCGTAGCCGGTCACGTTCTTCACCACGCGGCCGCCCGCGCGCGTGAGCGTGCCGTCGCCGAGGACGGCCTCGACGCCGAGCACCCAGTCGCGCGGGTGGAAGTAGCGCATCCGCGCGGGACCGTCGGCGGCGGACGCGAGGGTGCCGCCCACCGTGGCGCGCTCCGGCATCGCGGCCTCGACCGGCCAGCGCTGGCCGCGCGGCCGCAAGAGGTCGGCGAGCTCTGCGAGGGTCGTGCCCGCGCGCACGGTCGCCACGAGGTCCGCCGGCTCGTGCGCCACGATCCCGCGGAGGTCGCGGAGGTCGAGCGCGACGTCGTACCGCTCGGGCGGATCGCCGATCTCGGCGCGTGTGCCGCCGCCGAACGGGACGATCGCCTCGCCGGCCGCGTTCGCCGCGCGCACGGCCTCGACCACGTCGACCGTCCGCATCGCGCGCGCGATCTCGCGCGGCTCGAGCCCTCCGAGCGCGTGCGCGCTCCGGAGCATCACACCCACATGCCCTCCGCGAGGCCGCGCTTGATGCGCTCGGTGGGGATGTCGGAGCACGCCTCGCCGCCCGGCAGGACCTTCCCGGGATTGAGGACGCCGTCCGGGTCGAAGGCCGCCCGGGCGCGCCGCATCGCCTCGAGGTCGTCGGCCGAGAACACCCACGGCATGAAGTGGTTCTTCTCGATGCCGATGCCGTGCTCGCCGGACAGCGTGCCGCCGGCCGCGATGGCGACCTTCACGATCTCGGTGCTCGCGCGGATCACGCGCTCGATCGGCGTCTCGCGGGCGTCGAAGAGGATGATCGGGTGCAGGTTGCCGTCGCCGATGTGGAACATGTTCGCGACGATGTATCCGTAGCGGTCGGCGATCTTCTCGATATCGCGCAGCACCGCCACGAGCTTCGTCCGAGGCACCACGGCGTCCTGCAGATAGTTGTTCGGCTTGATCCGCGCGAACGCCGGATAGCCCATCTTCCGCGCCTTCCAGAGGAGCTCGCGCTCCTCGGGCGTCCGCGCGCTCCGCACGTCGCTCGCGCCGCTCTCGCGGCAGATGCGGACGACGTGCTCCTCGGCCTCGTCGCACTCCTCGCGCAGCCCTTCGACCTCGACGAGGAGCAGCGACCCCGCGTCGGAGGGAAGGTGCACGTCGTAGGCCTCGTTCACGGCGCGGATCGTGACGCGGTCGAGCATCTCCATCGCCGCGGGCACGATCCCCCGGGCGATGATCGCGGTCGCCGCGGACGCGCCGCGCTCGATGTCCGGGAACACCGCGGTGAAGGTCCGCACGTCCTCGGGGAGGGGCAGCAGCCGCACCCACGCCTTCGTGACGATCCCGAGCGTCCCCTCGCTCCCGACGATGAGCGGCACGCAGTCGTAGCCGGGCAGGTCGGGAGCGCGGCCGCCGAACGTCGCGACCGTGCCGTCGGCGAGGACGACCTCGACGCCGAGCACGTGGTTCACGACGGACCCGTAGCGGAGCGCGTGCGGCCCGCCCGCGTTCGTCCCGATGTTCCCGCCGAGCGTCGAGCAGCGCTGGCTCGCCGGGTCGGGCGCGAAGAACAGCCGGTGCTGGCGAGCCTCCTGCGACAGCGTCAGGTTCACGACGCCCGGCTCGACGAGCGCGGCGCGCGCCTCGCGGTCGATGGCGACGATCCGCCGCATCCGGGTGAGCGACAGGACGATCGCGCCCCCGCACGCGACGGTGCCGCCCGAGAGGCCGGTGCCCGCCCCGCGCGGCACGATCGCCGCTCCCGCGGCGCGCGCCGCCTTCACGACGCCCGCGACCTCCTCGGTGCTCCCGGGCACGACGACCGCCGTCGGCGCGCGCATGTCGAACCCGGCGTCGAACTCGAACGACAGCACGTCCTCCGGCTTCCAGAGCACGTTGTCGGCACCGACGATCCGCTCGAGGTCGCGAATGAGCTGGGACCGGGGATCGGTCACAGCGCGCCGGGGAGGCCGCCGCGGCGGAGGGTCTGAGGCCGCGAAGCGGCCGAAGTGCGCACGCGCGGATCCGCCCAGCGGCCGTGGCACAAGCCCTCCGCCAGGCGGCACTCCCCGGCGCGCCCCACGGCCCGCCCGCCTGTCACCGACGGGCTCTCATGCATGATCCTCGATCCAGACGGCGCCGTCGTCCGTGTGCTCCTTCTTCCAGATCGGCACGTGGACCTTCAGCTCGTCGATGCCGCGGCGAGCCGCGGTGAAGGCCGCGTCGCGGTGGGGAGCGGCGGCGGCGACGATCACGGCGACGTCGCCGACGGCGAGGTCGCCGACGCGGTGGTGCATCGCGACGCGCGCGCCGGTCTCGCGCTCGAGGCGCGAGGCGATCTCGCGCATCTTCGCCTCGGCCATCTCGGCGTAGGCCTCGTACTCGAGGTGCGTGACCCGCTTCCCGCGGTTCGTCTCGCGCACGGACCCGATGAACACGACGTACCCGCCGGCCGAGTCCGAGCGCACCGCCGCGAGGGCGTCGTCGACCGAGAGGGTCGAGCCGGTCACGACGACGCGCTGGCGCTGCGCGGTCGCGCCGCCGGACACGGGCGGGATGAGGGCGAGCTCGTCGCCTTCCGCGAGCGCCGCGTCGGCGGCGACGTACTCGCGGTTCCGCGCCATGACCACGTTCCGTCCGCTCGCGATGAGCGGGTAGCGCTCGACGATCGCCGCGACGGCGTCCCGCACGGTGGCCCCGTCGGGCAGCTCGATCTCGAAGCGGCCCACGCCGGCGGCCTCCCGGTACGACGCGAACAGGCGGACGTTCACGCGCACGACGCCAGTCTACGGGCGCGCGGCGTGCGAGAATGCTCGCGATCGTGGACCTCGGCGCCGCCATCCCGCCGCTCCTCCTGACCGTTGCGCTCCTCGTCCTCAACGCCTTCTTCGTGGCCGCGGAGTTCGCGATCGTCCGCGTCCGCGGCACGCAGCTCGACGAGCTCGTCGCGACGAGCGGCCGCGCGCGCCTCGCGAAGCACATCACCGACCACATCGACGCCTACCTCTCCGCCTGTCAGGTCGGGATCACCGGCGCGTCGCTCGCGCTCGGCATCGTCGGCGAGCCGGCGGTCGCGAGGCTCATCGAGCCGCTCTTCGGCTGGCTCATCGCCATCTCCGAGCCCGCGTTCCACGCGGTCTCCTTCGCGATCGCGTTCGCGATCATCACCTTCCTCCACCTCGTGGCCGGCGAGCAGGCGCCGAAGTACCTCGCGATCCAGCGCGCGATCCCCACGGCGCTCCTGTCCGCGTACCCTCTCCACTGGTTCTCCCGGCTGTTCGCGCCGTTCGTCTGGATCGTCAACCACAGCGCGAACGCGATCCTCTCGTGGTTCGGCGTCAAGCCGGGTGACGAGCTCCAGGCCGCGAGCGAAGAGGAGCTCAAGATGCTCGTCGCGGTCTCGACGAAGCAGGGGATCCTCCAGGAGTCCGAGCGGGTCATCGTCGGGAACGCGCTCGAGTTCGCGGACACGCTCGTCCGCCAGGTGATGGTCCCGCGGACGGAGATCGTCGCCGTTCCGGACGACACGCCGATCGACGGCGTCATCGCCGTCGCGCGCGAGAATCCGTTCTCCCGCTACCCCGTGTACCGCGAGGACCTCGACCACGTCGTCGGCGTGGTCCACCTGCGCGACCTGGTCGGGCGCGACGTGTCGCAGATCCGCGAGATCATGCGGCCGGTGGCGTTCGTGCCGGAGACGATGCGCCTCGACCAGGCGCTCGCGGAGTTCCGCCGCAGGAAGAGCCAGATGGCGATCGTCCTCGACGAGTTCGGCGGCACGGCGGGCCTCATCACGCTCGAGGACGTGATCGAGCAGCTCGTGGGCGAGGTCCAGGACGAGTTCGACCGCGAGACCCCGGCGTTCGTCGAGGAGTCGCCGGGGGTCTTCAAGATCGACGGCCTCGCGTCGGTCGACGAGCTGCGCGACCGGCTGCGGATCGACCTCCCGGACGCGCACTACGACACCGTCGGCGGCCTCGTCTTCGGCCGGCTCGGCCGCGTCGCGAAGGTGGGCGACCGCGTGGACATCGACGGCTTCCGCTTCGAGGTGACGGTCGTCGACGGGCGGCGGGTCGCGCAGGTGCGCGCCTCGCGCGTCCGGCAGGCCGCGTGATCCCGACCGCGGAGCTCCGCCGCGTCTTCGGCCACTTCGCGACGGGCGTGACGATCGTCACCACGGTCCACGAGGGCGTGCCGCACGGGCTGACGGTGAACGCGTACTCCTCGGTGTCGCTCGAGCCCCCGCTGGTCCTCGTCTGCCTGCGGCGGGAGAACCGGTCCTACGTCGGGTTCGACCGGGCGGCGGCCTTCGCGGTGAACGTCCTCGCGCGGGAGCAGGAGCCGCTCGCGCGCCTCTTCGCGAGCCAGGAGGACCGGAAGTTCGGCTCGGTCGCGTATCGGATCGGTGACGCGAGCGGCGCGCCGCTGCTCGACGGCGCGCACGCCTGGCTCGAGTGCTCCGTCGTGGAGCGGTTCGTCCCGCCGGGCACCCACTCCGTGATCATCGGCGAGGTGCTCGCGTACGGCACGCGTGACGCGGAGCCGCTCATCTACTACCGCAGCGCGTATCGCTCGCTCCGGGCCGCACCGTGATCGCGCCTCCTCCGTTGCACAACTGTTAGGGACCGTGGCCCCGCTCGCCCGCTCATGGCACGCCCGGTGCGTACGTGGCGGGCAGCGAGCGACGTCCGTGAAAGGAGGAGAAGAACAGATGCCGGACATCCTGAGCGGCGCGCTCTCGGACGGCGGTCTGCTCCTCTTCTCGTTCGCGGGCCTCTTGGCCACGGCGGTCGCGATCGTCCGGGACACCCGGGCGCAGCGGACCGATCTGGCCGAGGTCCGCTTCGAGAGCTAGAGCCCACCGAACGGGGCCCGAACCCCCCTCGCACCTGCGGACCCCGCGGCGCCCCCGGAGCGGGCGCGCGGGGTCCTTCGCTTCCTAGCGGCCGATCAGGGCGCGGACGAAGGCGGCGAGCTCGTTCCAGCGCACGGTCCACCACTCCTTCGTGCGCGGGTCGAGCGTGAGGGACAGGAGCACCGCCCCGCCGACGACGATCGCCGTCAGCGCCGCCCACCAGATGAGCGACGCGCGCAGCGAGAGGCGGCGCGAGCGGTCGCGCGCCCGTGCGTCGACGCGCGAGGTCACCGCGAGCGGAGCCGCGCGACGAGGTTGTCGAGGCGCGCGCGCGAGATCGTGAGGAACTTCGCGAGGTTCTGGCGGTCGCCGTCGCCGATGCCCTCGGCCTCGCCGCCGACAGCTCGGGCGAGCTCCGCGAGCGACTCGTTCAGCTTCCGCGTCGCGGTGATGAGCGCGTCGTCGCGCAGCTTCGGGATCTCCGGGACCGCGCGCGCCTCGGCGGCCTTCGGGTCGAGGACCTTCGCGACGCGGTCGCGGAGCCGCACCAGCGTGAACTTCCCGTCGAGCACGCCCTTCACGAGCGCACGGCGGCGCTTCTTGTCCTCGACCTTCATCAGCTCGTAGGCGTGCGTGATCGTGTCGTACCGCTGGGCGACCATCTGCTGGACGTCCTCGGGGGCGGTCGCGAGGCGGAGCCGGTTCTCGACGTAGCCCTTGTCCTTCCCGAGCTTGGTCGCGAGGTTGCGGATCGAGTACCCGAGCTCGCTGGTCATCTTCTTGTAGATGATCGCCTCGTCCAGGGGCGAGAGGTCCTCGCGCTGCAGGTTCTCGATGAGCGCGATCTCGAGGGCGGTCGCGTCGTCGAACCGCTCCACGATCGCGGGGATCGTCTCCTTGCCCGCGACCTTCGAGGCGCGCCAGCGGCGCTCGCCCGCGATGATCTGGAAGCCCTCGCCCGCGGGGCGCACGAGGATCGGCTGGAGCACGCCGTGCTCCTTGATCGACGCTGCCAGCTCGTTGATCGTCTCCTCGTGCCACGTCATGCGCGGCTGCTGGGGATTCGGCTCGACCTTCGCGACGGGGATGTCCCGCACGGCGGTCGGGGTCCGCGCGCCGAGGAGCTGGACGATGCCCGGCTGCCCCTCCGTCTCCTGCTGGAAGATCCGGCTGCCGGCGTCCCGGAACGACTTGGAGCGGCCTCCGCTACTTAGCACTGGTCACCTCCCGCGCGAGGTCGACGAACGCCCTGGCCGCGTCTGACCGCGGCTCGTACACGGTGATCGGCACACCCGCCGTGGGGGCTTCGCCGACCTTCACGGACTGGCGGATCACGGTCTTGAACACCTGGTGGTCGCCGAGGTCGCGCAGCGAGTCGAGCATGTCACGCGCGAGGATGGTGCGGCTGTCGTAGAAGGTCGGGAGCAGCCCGAGCACCTTCAGCTCCGGGTTGAGCCGCTGCTGCACCGTGCGGATGATCCGCAGGAGCGCCGCGACGCCCTTGAGCGCGTAGTACTGCGTCTGCACCGGGATGATGACGCCGTGCGCCGCGACGAGCGCGTTGAGCGTGAGCAGTCCGAGCGTCGGCGGGCAGTCGATGAGGACGTAGTCGTACCGCTCGAGGACGTCCGGCGTGAGCTTGTCGCGGAACGCCATCTCGCGGCCGATCGCGCTGAAGAGCTCGACCTCGGCCGCCGAGAGCTCGATGGTGGTCGGCGCGACGTCGAGGCCCTTCGTCTTGCTCGGGCGGATGATCGACGCGAGCGTCGTGTCCGGCTCGATGAGGACGTTCGCCATGCTCTTCTCGACGGTGTTGAGGTCGATGCCGAGGCCCACGGTGAGGTTCGCCTGGGGATCGAGGTCGACGCAGAGGACCTTCTTCTTGAGCTCGACGAGCGCCCCGCCCAGATTGATCGCGCACGTCGTCTTTCCGACGCCGCCCTTCTGGTTGGCGATCGCGATCACTCTGCCCAAATAGCCCGACCCTCCACGCGGCAAGCGTACAGAACGAGCGCGTGGAAGCTGCGCGCTTCTCGCAGCATAGGCCGGTGCGGGACAATGGGGGGCGGCGAAGGCTCCTCGGTGCAAGCACCCGCGGCAGGCCTAGCCGGCCCGTAGCGCTTCGCGCTCGGGCCTTCGTCGCCCCGCCCGAGCATGCGAGCATGCACGTGCGAAGCTCCTCGGCCCGTAGCTCAGGGGTAGAGCGGCGGACTCATAATCTGCTGGTCCCAGGTTCGAATCCTGGCGGGCCGACCGCGGCGCATCGGAGGAAGGACTGACCACCGCCCCGACGCTCGCGGACATCGAGCGGGCGCGGACCGAGATCGCGCCCCACATCGAGCGGACCCCGCTCCTCACCCCGCTGCGCCTCGCGGAGCGGCTCGGCGTCGACCTGCGCGTGAAGGCCGAGGGCCTCCAGCGGACCGGCTCCTTCAAGGTCCGAGGCGCCGTGAACGCGATCGCCGCGCTCGCGCCGGAGGCTCGCGCCCGCGGGATCGTGACGATGAGCGCGGGCAACCACGCGGTGGCCGTCGCGTACGCCGCGCGCGCCTACGGCGCCCCCGTGGTGGTCGCGATGCCGGAGACGGCGCCGCGGGTCAAGGTCGAGATGACCCGGGCGTACGGCGGCAGGATCGAGTTCGCTCCGGACGTCACGCGGCTCATGCCCGTCGTCGAGCAGGCGCGCGAGCGCGGGATGACCTTCGTCCATCCCTTCGACGACCCGCTCGTCATCGCGGGGCAGGGGACGGTCGGCCTCGAGATCGCCGACGACGCGCCCGACCTGCACCTCGTCGTCGTGCCGGTCGGCGGCGGCGGGCTCGTCTCGGGCATCGCGACAGCCGTGCGCGCCCGGCTGCCGTCGGCGCGCGTCGTGGCCGTGGAGCCCGCCGGCGCGCCGAAGGTGCGCCGCTCCCTCGACGAGGGCCGCATCGTGCGGCTCGAGCGGGTCGACACGATCGCGGACGGGTGCGCGCCGCCCTACTGCGGCGGCATCGCCTTCGATGTCATCCGCGAGCTCGTGGACGACGTCGTCCTCGTGGACGATGCGGCGATCGCCGACGCGATGCGCGTCGTCTTCGACGCCGTGCGTGTCGTCGTCGAGCCC
>DASSSF010000084.1:0-15571 GCA_035708565.1 Candidatus Limnocylindria bacterium | reverse complement strand
ATCGCCTCCGGCGGCCGGGTCCGCTACGTCGGCGCCGGGACGAGCGGGCGCCTCGGCGTGCTCGACGCGAGCGAGTGGCCGCCGACCTTCGGCGTCGACGGGAGCGTCGGACGCGGGATCGTCGCGGGAGGCGAGCGCGCGCTTCGCGAGAGCATCGAGGGCGCCGAGGACGACCCCGGCGCGGGCGAGCGCGACATCCGCGCCGAGGCCGCGGCCGGCGACGTGGTGGTCGGCATCTCCGCGAGCGGACGCGCCCCCTACGTCCGCGGCGCGCTCGGCGCGGCGCGCGCATTCGGCGCGCGGACCGTCGCCGTGACGTGCGATCCATCGTCACCGCTGGCCTCTGATGCGGAGATCGCGATCGTCGTGGACGTCGGCCCGGAGATCCTGGCGGGGTCGTCGCGGCTGAAGGCGGGGACCGCGACGAAGCTCGTCCTCAACATGCTCACGACCGCGGCGATGATCCGGCTCGGACGGACGAAGGACGACCTCATGACGTCGCTGCGGCCCACGAACGACAAGCTCCGCGACCGCGCGGCGCGGATCGTCGCGCTCGAGCTCGGCGTGGGCGCGCCGGAGGCGCGCCGGATCCTCGAGGCGAACGGCTGGAGCGTGCGTGAAGCGCTTGATCGTCAACGCTGACGATCTCGGCCGGTCGGCGGGCGTGAACGAGGGCATCGCCCGCGCCCACCGCGAGGGCATCGTCACCTCCGCGACGCTCATGGCGAACGCGCCGGGCGGTGCGGCCGCCGGAACGCTCGCGAGAGCGCTCCCCCGCCTCGACGTGGGCGTGCACCTCGTGCTCACATTCGGCCGGCCGCTCTCCGATCCCGCTCGCATCCGCTCGCTCGTGGAGCGCGACGGGTCGTTCCCGAAGGCGCCCGAGGCGTTCGTGGGCACCGCGCGCGCCGACGCCGGCGAAGCGCTCCTCGAGTACCGGGCCCAGTACGGGCGGGCACGCGAGCTCATCGGTCGCGAGCCGACCCACCTCGACACGCACCACTGGGTGCACGACGAGCCCGCGCTCGAGGACGCGGTCGCGCGGCTCGCCGAGGAGACGGGCGCCGCGGTCCGGATCCACGGCGACGCGCAGCGCGACCGGCTCCGCTCGCGCGGCATCCGCACACCGGACCGGTTCGTGCGCGCGTTCCAGCACGAGGGGCACGTCGACGTGCGGTCGCTCACGAGGGTCCTCGCCGGGATCGACGACGGGGTCAGCGAGCTCATGTGCCATCCGGGCGAGAGCGGCGACGCGGACCTGCTCGCGACCTCGGCGTACGCGGCGCTCCGGCCGGTCGAGCTCGCGACGCTCACCGATCCGGCCGTGCGCCGCGCGCTCGACCGGCTCGAGATCGGCCTCGCGACGTTCGCCGACCTATGAGCCCGACGGAGCGGATCGCGCGCGACGAGCTGTTCGCGCTGCTGCGCCGCACCCGCCCGGCGTCCGCCGAGCGGAGGCTCGCCGGCCACGAGGAGGACCTGACGATCCTCGCCGCCGACTCGGCCGGCTTCTCCCGCAAGACGTTCGAGCACGGCGTCGTCCGCTTCCTCGCGAACATGACGCGCGTGTACGGCCGGGTCGTGCCGCTCATCGAGCGCCACGGCGGCGCCGTCACCACGCAGAACGCGGACAACGTGCTCGCGGTCTTCGCGCGCCCGCACGACGCCGTCGCCGCGGCGCTCGCCATCCAAGCGTTCCTCGCGCGGCGCAACGCGCGCGCTTCCGAGGAGGACCGCTACGAGCTCTGCCTCGGCGTGCACACCGGGCGCGTGCTCCGCCTGCGCGACGACGTGTTCGGCGCGGCGGTGAACGTGTGCGCGAAGATCGGCGAGGACGTGGCGAAGGCCGGGGAGACGCTCGTGACGCGCGAGGTGCGGGACGCGACGGCGGACCGGTTCCGCTACGCGCGCGCCGGGACGACGACGATCGGCGGCCGGCGCATCGCGCTCTGGCGCCTCCGGGGAGCGAGGTGATCGAGAAGGCGCTCTGGGTCGTCCGCGACAGGATCACGACGGCCGAAGGGTGCGACGACCTCCTCTCCGACGCGGTCGAGCGCGGGATCAGGCAGCTCGTCGTCCAGGTCCGGGGCCGGGGCGACGCGTACTTCTCGGGCGGCATCGAGGCGCGCGCGGAGGCGCTCGCCGGAAGCGACCTCGACCCGCTCGGCCACCTCGTGCGCCGCGGCGCGACCGTGGGCGTGCGGATCCACGCCTGGGCGAACACGCACTTCGTCTGGTCGAGCAAGGAGCGCGCGCTGCCGAAGGACCCGCGCCACCTCGTGAACGCGCATCCGGAGTGGCTGCTCCGCCCCGACGGCGTCCACTACCTCGACCCGGTCGGCGGCAGCGACTGGGAGGGCATCTACGTCGACCCCGCGGACCAGCAGGCCATCCTCCACACGCTCGCGGTCGTGACGGACATCGCGGCGCGCTACGCCGTCGAGGGGATCCACTGGGACTACGTCCGCTACCCGCAGGAGCGGTACGCCTCGTCGCCGGACGACCACCGCCACGTGACGACGTTCGTGCGCGAGGCGGCATCGCGCGTCCGGCGCGCGCGGCCCGGCATCACGGTCTCCGCCGCGGTCTTCCCGGACCCGCCGGTCGCTCGCGACAAGGTGCTCCAGCGCTGGCCCGAGTGGGCGGCCGAGGGGCTCGTCGATCTGCTCTGCCCGATGGCGTACCGGCCGGACACGCGCGAGGTCGCGCGGCTCCTCGCGGCGGCGCGCGCCGCGGCGCCGCGCACGCGGATGTGGGGCGGCCTCATGGCGTACCCCGACACGCCGCACACGATCCGCGAGCAGGTGCGCGCCGCCGCGGACGCGGGCTGCGAGGGGGCGATCCTCTTCGCGTACGACCCGGCGCAGAAGCACGTCCTCGACACGTTCGCCGACGCCTGACCCGCCGAGGCCCGTCGCGCGGGCACGCCTGCGGGCCCCGCAGCGGCCCGCGTACCATTCGCCGGTGCGCGAGGCGCCGCCGACACCAGGACCGGTCGCGGAACCGCCCACCCAGCCGCCCGACCCGACCGCCGAGGCCGTGGCGCGCGCCGTCGCCGACCTCCGCCGGAAGAAGGGGCTCTCCGAGCGCGCGGCGGCCCGGCTCCTCAAGACGTCGCAGACGCAGCTCCGGCGGATGGAGGACCCGCGTTACCTCCCGAGCCTCCGCTCGCTCGCGCGGGTCGCCGCCGCCTACGGCTACCGGCTCGACGTGCAGTTCGTCCCGACCGACGGGAGCGCGACGCCGGTGCCCGAGCGCCGGCCGGCGCCGCCGGCCCCGCGGCCCAAGCAGGAGCGGCGGCGCGCTAGCGCGTCCGCGTCACCTTCGAAAGCCCGGCAGGCCGGTCGGGGTCGTGCCCGTGCCGGCGCGCGACCAGCGCGGCGAGGTGCTGCGCGACGATCACGAAGGTGATCGGCGCGAGCGCCTCGGAGACCGGGCGCTCGAGGAGCACGGCGTCGTCGCAGCGCTCCGCGACGGCCAGATCGTTCGTCACCGCGTAGACGCGGGCACCCCTCGCGCGGACCCTCGCGACCGTCGCGCGCGCCTCCGACTCCGCCGCGCCGCGTGACGCGAACAGGAGCACCGGCGTCCCCCGCCGCAGGAGCGCGATCGGCCCGTGCAGGAAGTCCGCGCTCGAGTACGGCTCGGCCCAGACCCGCGCGAGCTCCTTGATCTTGAGCGACCCCTCGAGCGCGCTCGAGTACGCGAACCCGCGGCCGAGCACGACCACCCGCTGCGCGCGGCCGATCCGGCGCGCGAGCCGTGCCGCTCCGTCGGCGGCGCCGGTCGCCTCCGTGACCGCCTCGTCCAGGCCGGCGAGGGAGAGCGCGCTCCGGCCGCGAGCCTCCGCGAGCGTCGCCGCGATGAGCGCGAGGGCGACGCAGGTCGCGGTGTAGGTCTTCGTCGCGGCCACGGCGCGCTCGGGGCCGGCGCGGAGGAGGAAGGTCCGCTCGGCGGCGCGCGCGAGCGCCGAGCCCGCCCGGTTCGTGAGCGCGAGCGTCGCGGCGCCCTGGGAGCGGCCCTCGGCCACGACGGCGGCGACGTCCGGCGCCGCGCCTGATTGGGAGATGCCGATGACCCCGCCCTTCGCGAACGACGGCGCCGAGCGGTACCGCGTGACGAGCGAAGGCGCGGCGAGCGCCGTCACGACGCCAGCCATGCCCTCGAAGAGGTACTTGCCGTACGTCGCCGCGTTGTCGGACGACCCGCGGGCCGCGATCGTGAGGTGCTCCACACGCGCGAGGCGCCGGCCGCAGTCGCGCGCCTCGGGCCAGCCCTCCGAGAGGAGCCGCCTGACGACGCGCGGCTGCTGCGCGATCTCCGCTGCGAGCGACATGCGCTCGGATGATGCCGAAGTGCTACTCCGTAGGGGTCCCGCACGGCGCCGGGGCAGGGACCCCGGCGCTAGGGTGCTACAGAACGTGACCTCCGACCTATTTCACACGCGCGGGACGCGTGGGACGATCGGCCTCTCATGATCGGCGCGATCCGTCTCCTCGCTCCGTCGACCTTCCCGGGCATCGGTCTCGTCGGCGGCGGCCCCGCCGACTCGCTGGCGCGCGCGCTCCGGCCGAAGCTTCCCTCCGGCTACGCGGTAGCCGTCAGGTATCGGCCGACCGACACACCGCGCGACCGCGTGCCGCTCGTCGTCGTCGGGCCGGGCGCCGTCATCGTCGTCGAGCCCCGCCGCGAGCGCGGCCGCGTCATCAGCGAGGAGGACACCTGGTGGGTCGCCGCGCCGGGCGACCGCACGGCCAGGCGGATGGAGGACTCTCCCTCCCGCCGCGCGCGCTGGCACGCCACGCGCATCACGAGCGACGTCCAGTGCGGCGGGTTCGTCCGCGTCCGCGTGGAGCCCGCGGTCTTCTTCGGCCGCGCACGTCTCGCCGACCGGGCGAACTCGACGCTTGCGGCGTTCGACGCGCTCGAGGACCTCGTCACCTTCATCACGCGGCTCGGGTCGGCTGACCGCGCGCCGGACCGCACGCTCGCGCTCGCGCACCGGCTCGGCGCCCGTTAACGCTCCGTAAATTCCACGGGAGAGGGCCTCCCCGCCACCTAGCATCCGTTCCATGACGCAGCCGCCGTCGCGCGTGCTCGTCGTCGAGGACGACGCCGCGGTCGCCGAGCTCGTGACGCTGTACCTCCGCAACGCGGGCTTCACCGTCGAGCACGCGCCCGACTCCGCGCGGGCGCGGGAGGCCGCGAAGGCGTTCCGGCCCGCGCTCGTCGTGCTCGACCTCGGCCTCCCCGACGGCGACGGCCGCGACCTCTTCCGAGAGCTCCGGACGCGCGCCGACACGCCGGTCCTCGTCCTCACCGCGCGCGCGGAGGAGGAGTCGAAGATCGCGTCGCTCGAGGAGGGCGTCGACGACTACGTGACGACGCCGTTCGACCCCCGCGAGCTCGTCGCCCGCGTCCGGGCGATCCTCCGGCGCGCGAGCGGCGCGACCGGAGGGCGCGCGCTCGAGGTGGGCAACCTGCGCCTCGACCCGGTGCGCCACGAGGTGACCGTCGCGGGCCGAGCGGTGAGCCTCCGCGCCAAGGAGTTCGCGCTCCTCGAGGCGTTCTGCCGACAGCCCGCCGTCGTCCTCACGCGCGACAAGCTCCTCGAGGACGTCTGGGGCTACGCGTACCCCGGCGAGACGCGGACGGTGGACGTCCACGTGAAGCAGCTGCGCGACAAGCTCGAAGGCATGGACGCCCGCATCGAGACCGTGTGGGGCGTCGGGTACAAGCTCACGGAGCCGAAGGCGGAGACGGCCGGGGGCTGATGGGCACGATCGCCGGCCGCCTGCTCCTCTCGTACGTCCTCGTCATCGCGGTCGGGACGGCGGCCGCGGGCGTGGCGATCTCCGGCCTCCTCGTGCGCTACCAGGACGAGATCGTCCGGGTCCGGCTCCAGGAGATCTCGGCGCCGATGATCGCGGCGATCCAGCAGGCCTCGCGGCAGGGGCGGCAGACGCGTGAGATCGTGCAGTCGCTCACCGAGCAGGCGCGCGCGGCCGACCTCCGCCTCCTGATCGTCGGCGCGGGCCCGCAGCGGCGCGTCGTGGTCGACAGCGAGTCCACGCTCGAGGGCCAGACCCTGCCGGCGCCGCCGGTCGAGGGAGCCACCGCGACGTTCCAGGCCGGCGGGGTGGACTGGATCTTCGTGCAGCGGCCCGTCGGCCAGCTCGGCACGGTGGTCATCGCGCGGCCGAAGGCGGTCTTCGCGGACACCGCGCGCGCCCTCCTGCCGGCGCTCCTCGTCGCGGCGCTCGTCGCCGTGGGCTTCGCGCTCGTCGTCGCGGGCCTCCTCGCGCGCGGCATCACGCGGCCGCTCCGCGGCCTCGTCGAGGACGTGCGGCGCTTCGCCGCGGGCCGCCGCCGCACCCGCGCGGCGACGGCGGGACCGCGCGAGGTCCGCGAGCTCGCCACGGCCTTCAACGACATGGCGGACGAGATCGAGCGCGCCCGCGGCAGCGAGCAGGCGTTCCTCGCCGACATCTCCCACGAGCTGCGCACGCCGCTCACGTCGATCGGCGGCTTCGCGCAGGCGATCGCCGACCGCGAGGTCGAGGGCGAGCAGACGGTCTGGGCGGCCGGCGTCATCCGCCGCGAGACGAAGCGCCTCGTCCGCATGGTCGAGGGCCTCCTGCAGGTCGCCCGGCTCGAGTCCGGCGCGCACACGATGGCGCGGGCGCCGGTCGACGTCGCCGCGGTGCTCGCGGACGCGACCGAGGCGCTCGAGGTGCAGGCGCGCGAGAAGCACGTCGCGATCGAGCGCGAGCTCCCGCCGCTGCCGAGGGTCAGCGGCGACGCCGACCGTCTCGCGCAGCTCTTCACGAACGTGCTCGACAACGCCGTGAAGCACTCGCCGGAGGGCAGCGTCGTGCGGATCAGCGGCGCGGCGGAGGACGCCGGAGTGCTCGTGCGCGTGCGCGACCAGGGCTCGGGCGTGCAGGGTGGAGCGGAGCAGCGGCTCTTCCAGCGCTTCTGGCGCGGGGACACCGCGCGGGACGGCGCGGGCCTCGGCCTCGCGATCGCGCAGGCGATCGCGCAGGCGCACGGCGGGCGCATCGAGGCGAGGAACACGAGCGGCGGCGGCGCGGAGTTCGCGGTCTTCCTCCCGGTCGCCTAGGGTCTCCTGATGCTCGGCGGGATCGTGCGCGGAAGGCGCGTCTCGCTCCGCCCGATGCGTGACGACGACCTCCCCGGCGTCTCGCGCTGGAGCGCGGACCTGCGCGTGCGCCGCGCGCACTCGGCCGGCTACTGGGCGGAGCCCGCGACGCTCGCGACGTGGAAGGAGCGGCTCGCCGAGGCGTCCAAGGACCACCGCTCCGTGCTGTGGGCGATCGAGAGCGACGGCGCGCTCGTCGGATCCGCCGCGGTCGGGATGCCTGACCCGGCGTTCTCGGACATCGTCGACGTGCGCCACCTCACCATCGACCCCGAGCGCTGGCGCCGCGGCCTCGGCTGGGACGCCGCCCTCACGGTCCATCGCTGGATCTTCGACATCGCGCACGTGCGTATCGCGGCGACCCGCGTCCCGGCGGACGCCGCGGGCGCGCTGCGGATCGCGGAGCGGCTCGGCTACACGACGTTCGCGCGAGGGCGGCGCGCGTACTGGCACGACGGCGCTCACGTGGACGAGACGCGGCTGCGGATGGAGCTCGCGACCTGGGACGAGCGCTTCGGCGAGAGCGAGCGCGACTACGAGGCGCTCGGCCCGGAGGCCGAGGCGTGATCGGCCCGCGCATCGCGGGCGAGCGCGGCGTCTCCCTCGTGCCCGCGACGCTCGAGCACGCGAAGCTCCGCGCGGGCTGGATGGCCGCGCCCGAGGCCACGCGCTTCTGGGGCCTGCGGCTCGTGGACGCGCGGCCGGAGCGCGCCGAGGAGCGCTTCAAGAAGGACGCGACCGATCCGTCCTCGGTGAGCTGGACGATCGCCTATGAGGGCGAGCCGGTGGGGTTCACCGGGATCTTCGACATCGACTGGGTGGCGCGCGACGGCGAGAGCGGCCTCTTCATCGGGCGGACCGACCTCTACGGGCGGGGCATCGCGACCGAGGCCGTGCGGCTCCGGACCGCCTACGCCTGGGCGGAGCTCCGCCTCGTCCGCGTCCACAACTGGATCGGCCTCCGGAACCGGGGCAGCCGGCGGGCGAACGAGAAGGCCGGATACCGGCAGGTGGGCCGGTTCGACCGCTCGTGGTTCCGGTCGGGCCAGTGGTACGACGAGTGGCTGGGCGAGGTGCTGCTCCCGGAGGCGCTCGACCGGTCCCCCGCGGGGTCCTAGTCCCGGAAACCGTTAACTGCTACGCTTTTCGTGCCCCGAAGAGGGGCGGCGACGAGAGTCCTGCGCAAAGCGTGTGTGAGGCATATCCCTCCCCGCGACCCGAAGGCTCAAAGCGTCACGAACAAGGGAGGAAGCTTCACACATGAGCTTCTCTGACAAGACCCTGACCTGCAAGGACTGCGGTCAGGAATTCATCTGGACGAGCGGGGAGCAGGAGTTCTACCAGTCCCGCGGTCTCGTCAACGAGCCGGGCCGTTGTCCCTCGTGCCGTGCTGCGCGCCGCGCGAGCGGTGGCGGCGGCGGCATGGGCGGCGGCGGCATGTACGGCGGTGGCGGCCGCGGCATGGGTGGCCCGCGCGAGTTCTTCACGGCCGTCTGCAGCAACTGCGGCGGCGAGGCTCGCGTCCCGTTCCAGCCGCGCGGCGATAAGCCGGTGTACTGCAGCTCGTGCTTCGAGCAGGTGCGCCCGTCCGCGTCGCGTGGTGGCGGCCGGTACTAGCCAGCCGCTAGCCAGCAAGGAACGAAGAGGCCCGCCGAGAGGCGGGCCTCTTCCTTTGCTCACGCACGTGCGCGCTTCGCGCGCCGGTAGTGGCGCCTCGCCTTCGCGCGGTTGCCGCAGTCGGCCATCGAGCACCAGCGGCGGCTGTGGTTCTTGGTCCTGTCCACGTAGAGCCAGCCGCACGCCTCGCCGGCGCACCGCCCGATGAGGGGAGGATCCTCGAGGAGCGCGAGCGCGTCGCGCGCCGCGGCGTCGCGGACGCGGTCGAGATCGGCGGGCTCCCGCCACTCGTAGCCCTTGCCCGGCACGAGCTTCGACGCCGCGAAGGCGTGGAGCGCCGCGGCGTGGATGGCTTCAACGTCCTCCGCGGGCGGGCGGCGTCCCGAGCGGACCGCCTCGAACGCCCGGTGGATCGACTCGCGGAGGTCGATCGCCCGGGCGAGCGCGGCGCGCGCGAGCGCGGGCCGCTCGGACGCGAGCGCGCGCAGGCGCGCCGCCTCGCGCTCCGACAGCACGCCGGCCTGGCGGCCGAACGAGACGAGGTCGCCGTACGTGGGGAGGTATTCGGTCGGCCGCACCGTGCGGTCGCCCCCGACCGTGTTCGCGAGGTCCATCGGGAGCGCTCCGCCCACGAGCTCGAACGTTCTCTCCGACATGCCCACCTCTGTTATGGAGGCTATAGACAGAATAGCCGGTTAGTCAAGAATCTGGTCATCGCACGGCGTGGCCGTGGGAAAGGCGGAACGCATGGAGATCCTCGTCCTCATCCTCGCCCTCCTCGCGCTCGACATCCTCGCGAACGCGGTCGGACCCGACAGCCGTGACCTCGAGTCCGCGCTCCGGACCGAGCGCGTGCCGATCAGGCGCGACGCCTGGCTCGCGGCGCGGCCCGACGACTCCTGGTCGAAGCGCTAGCGGAGGTCGGCCGAGGCGTACACGCGCTCGATCGCGAAGCGGTATGAGACGCGCTCCTGGGTCCTGAACCGCACCATCTGGCGCGCCGCCGAGGCCTCTCCGTCGTACCGCACCGCGAGCCGCTCGATGTCCCGATGACCCTCCGCTCCGGTGGCGGCCTCGCGCACCCGTCCGGTCACGCGCACGAAGCGGTACTCGTCGAAGACGAGGAGCGAGACGCGCGGATCGCGCGACAGGTTCGACGGCTTCACCCGCTCGCGCGCGGTGTTGAACACGATCTCGTCTTCGTCGAGCAGATACCACATCACGGTCTGATGCGGCGTCCCGTTCGGGCCGACGGTCGCGAGCGAGCCGAAGCGCCGCTCGGCGAGGAACGCGCGCTGCCGGTCGTTGAGCTTCACCGGAAGAGGTCCCGCTCCGCGCTGCGCACGTAGTCGCGCGCGGTCTCGTCGATGTCGGGGAGGCGCAGCCCGCGCACGATCGCCGCCGGCGTGCGGTCGAGCTTCCCCATGACGAGCTCGCTCGCCGCGGCTACCTCGTCGGCGACGGCGATCTCCGTCACGCGCAGCTCGTAGCCGTGCGGGTCGTGCTCGCCGGCGTAGCGGCGGAGCGCGGGCAGGCCCGCGATGCCGATCGCGACGTTCGCGTGCCCCTCGCGCCAGGCGCGCCCGAACGTGTCGGTGATCACGACGGCGACGTCGACCCCCGCCCGCTCGCGGATGCGCTCGCGCAGCGCGGCGGCGGACGCGTCCGGGTCGACCGGCAGCAGCACCGCCGCGTCGGGCGCGCCCGCGTTCGAGCGGTCGACGCCGGCGTTCGCGCACACGAACCCATGGTGCGTCTCCGAGATGAGGACGCCGCGCGTCCAGCGGACGATCTCCTTCGTCTCGCGGAGGACGACCTCCATCAGGCGCGGGTCCTTCCCCGCCTCGTCGGCCATCGCGCGCGCGCGCTCGCCCGGCCGCACGTCGGCGAGCCGCACGACGCGGCCCTCGGCCTTCGAGACGACCTTCTGCGCGACGGCGAGCACGTCGCCGTCCGCGAGCGCGTCGCCCTGCGCCGCGGCGCAGCCGGCGATCATCGCGGCGAGGTCGTCGTTCGCTCGCACCTCGGGGAGCCCGCGCACCGGGATGATGGCGACCGTCATTTCTCCCTAGCATGACCGCGTGCTCACGATCGGGTACAAAGCCTCCGCGGAGCAGTTCGCGCCGCCCCGGCTCCTCGACTACGCGGTCCTCGCCGAGGAGCTCGGCTTCGACAGCGTGGCCGTGAGCGACCACTTCCATCCCTGGCGTGACACCGGCGGCCACGCCCCGTTCGCGCTCTCGTGGCTCGGCGCCCTCACGCAGCGCACGTCGCGCGTCCGCATGGGCACGAGCGTCGCGGCGCCCGCCTACCGGTACCACCCGGCGCTCATCGCGCAGGCGTTCGCGACGCTCGACCAGCTCGCGCCCGGCCGGCTCTTCCTCGGGCTCGGGAGCGGCGAGTCGATGAACGAGACGCCCGTCACCGTCGCCGAGTGGCCGAGCCCCGGCGAGCGCCTTCGCCGCCTCGCCGAGTCGGTGAAGGTGATCCGCATGCTCTGGACGGACGACTACGTCACGTTCGAGGGCAGGCACGTGCGGGTCAAGGACGCGAAGATCTTCGACAAGCCGGTGCGCCCGATCCCGATCCTCACGGCGGCGAGCGGTCCCAAGGCGGCGGAGCAGGCGGGGCGCGACGCCGACGGTCTCATCGTGACGAGCGGCAAGGGCCAGGAGCTCTACCGCGACGTGCTCCTGCCGAACTTCACGAAGGGCGCGCGCGACGCGGGCAAGGACCCCGCGTCCGCCGAGCTCATGATCGAGATGAAGGTCTCGTTCGACACGGACCGCGAGCGCGCGATGCGCGACACGCAGGAGTGGGCCGCGCTCGCGCTCCCCGGCGAGGACAAGGCCGGCGTCGAGGACCCGCGCGAGATGGAGCGCCGCGCGGAGTCGGCGAAGGACCGCGCGCACACGCGCTTCATCGTGTCGACGGACCCGGAGGAGCACGTGGAGAAGATGCGGCCGTACCTGGGTCTCGGCTTCCGCCACCTCGTCTTCCACTTCCCGGGGGAGGACCAGGAGCACGCCATGCGGCTCTACGCGAAGGAGGTCGTCCCGCGGCTGCGGCGGCTCTCCTAGGGCGCGCCCGCGTCGCGCACCTCGCGACGGCCGACCAGTACGCGCGCCCGCACGTCGTGCCGATCGTGTTCGCCTGGGCGGATCCGCACCTCTACACCCCGCTCGACCGGAAGCCGAAGTCGGTCGCGCTCCGCGAGCTCCAGCGCGCGCGGGACATCGAGATGAACGGGCGCGTGAGCGTCGTCGTCGACGAGTACGACGAGGACTGGTCGCGCCTCGCCTGGGTCCGCGTCGACGGTACTGCGGAGATCCTCGAGAGCGGCGAGGAGCGCGACCGCGCCGCCGCCGCGCTCACCGAGAAGTACCCGCAGTACCGGACGCTCTCGCTCGAGGGCTGCCCGATCGTGCGCGTGACCGCGGAGCGGGTCACGGAGTGGCACGCATGACGAGGCGCGTCCTCGCCTGCGGCGGGAAGCAGCTCGACCACCCGGGCCTGACGCGTTACCTGTTCTCGCTCGCGCGCCGCGCGCGCCCGCGGATCCTGTTCCTCGGCACGGCCTCGGGCGACGACGACGGCTACCTGCTCACCTTCTACCAGCGTCTCGCGGGCCTGGACTGCGAGCCGTCGCACCTGCCGCTGTTCGACCGCACGTCGGACGATCCCGCCGACGCGATCCGCGCGCAGGACATCGTGATGGTCGGCGGAGGGAACACCGCGAACATGCTCGCGATCTGGCGCCTTCATGGGGTCGACCGCGCGCTTCGCGAGGCGTACGGGCAGGGGACGGTGCTGACGGGATGGTCGGCTGGCTGCCTCTGCTGGTTCGAGTGCGGCATCACGGACTCGTTCGGCGCGCAGCTCGCTCCCCTGCGCGACGGGCTCGGGATCCTGAAAGGAAGCGCCTGCCCGCACTTCGACGGAGAGGAGCGGCGGCGGCCCGTGTACATCGCGGCGGTGCGCGACGGCCTCGCGCCGGGGATCGCCCTCGAGGACGCGGTCGCGGCACGCTACGACGACGAGCGCCTCATCGAGATCGTCAGCGCGCGCCCTGACGGACGCGCGTTCCGCGTCGACCGGGCCGGCGAGCATCCGCTGGACGTGCGCGTGCTGTAGCACCACGCGGACGAACGGCACCTCGACCGGCCCCCTCGTCCAGGCGGGCCCCTCAGTACGAGTGGGATGCCGCCAGCGCGCCTGTTTTCCGGCATCCCCGCTGCGCTCCACCGGGCTCGGCACAAAGAACAGGGGATGGAGAACAACACATGAAGCGAACGATCATCGGCCTACTTGCCCTCGCGTTGACCCTCGGCACGGCCGCTCCGGCGGCAGCGGCGCAGAGCGACGGCGGGTCCGCCGCGGTCGCCCCGCGTCCGGCGGGCTCGATCACGACGAACGTGGTGGGCGCGACGACGAACGCCGTCGCGACGATCACCGGCTTCGACGTGGTGGACGGTGCGCTCGTCGCGGTCGGCACCATCACCGGCACGGTCACGACGCTCGTGAACGGCGTTCCCACGGTCACGCAGGTGACGAACGCCCCGTTCACCGCGATCGTCTCGCCGTCCGGTACATGCGACATCCTCACGCTCGACCTCGGCCCGATCGACCTCGACGTGCTCGGCCTGATCGTCGACGTGAGCGCGATCAGCGTCGACATCGTCGCGGACCCCGGGGCGGGCAACCTGCTCGGCAACCTGCTCTGCGCGGTCGCGCACCTGCTCGACGGGAACGCCCCGCTGGGCGGCCTCGCCGCGCTCCTCGACCGCATCCTCGGCGCGCTCTAAGAGCGGTCAATCCCGCGCGAGGAGGGCTCCGGCCCTCCTCGCGCCCCTTCACCGGAGCGCGTTCCTTCCGACGGTCCCGTCCTTCATCGCGAGACAGATCCCGCGGCGGTCCGCGTCGTCGCGACGATCACGCGACGGCCTGCTCGAACTTCGGACGGACCTCGCGCGCGATGCGCTCGAGGGTCTCGAGGTCGTACGGCGCGAGCGTGTAGAAGATGAAGCCGCGCACGCCGACCTTCCAGAACTCGAGCAGCCGCTCGACGAGCGCGTCCGAGCTCGTGACGGGCGTGAGCTCCGGCATCTTGTCCATGCGATTCGCCTTCTGGACCTCGCGCGCCCACGCCCAGACGTCCTCCTCGCGGTCTCGGAGGCAGACCCACGGCCGCTCCGTCGCGATCGGCACGATCTCCTCGAAGGGCCGCTTCTCGCGCTCGCAGTGCCGCCGGAGGACCTCGATCTTCTGCGCGAACACGTCGGGTCCGCCGTTCGTGTGCCACAGGTCGGCGAACTTCGCGACCGTGCGCAGCGTGCGCTGCTCGCCCGCCCCGCCGATGAGGAGCGGCAGCCGCTTCTGCACCGGCTTCGGCTCGCACGTCGCGTTCCGCAGGCGGTAGTGCCTGCCGTTGTGGTCGGTGAACGGCAGATCGAAGAGGCGCGTGACGATCGCGGCAGCCTCGTCCATGCGCTCGAGGCGGCCCTTCACGTCGTAGAAGGGGATCCCGTACATGCGGTGCTCGCCCTCGTGCCAGGCGGCGCCGAGGCCGAGGATCGCGCGGCCGTTCGTGACGTGGTCGAGCGTCGCGACCATGTTCGCGAGCACGGCCGGATGCCGGTACGTGTTGCCGGTCACGAGCGTGCCGACGCGCACGCTCTTCGTGAGCGCGCCCCACGCGGCGAGGAGCTGCCACGCCTCGAAGATCGGCCCGTCCGCGTCGCCCGAGAGCGGGACGAAGTGGTCCCACGTCCAGACGGAGTGGTAGCCGAGGCGGTCGACGGCTGACGCGGCGTCGCGGATCCTCTCCCACGACGTGTGCTGCGCCGGCAGGTTCACGCCCCAGTGGACGGTGGCGACTAGAGCTCTCCCGTCGCCGCGTAGCGGTCGGCGATCGCGAGGACCTCGTCGATCGCTCGGAGGCCCGTGCGCAGCTCGTCCTCGGTGATGACGAGCGGCGGCGCCACGACCATCAGGTTCCAGCGCGTCATGAGGTAGACGTTCCGCTGCATGAGCGCGGTGCGGAGCGCCGTCGCGAGCTTCTGCGACGGGCCGTTCCAGCGCTCGAGCATCTCCTTCGTGCGCTTGTCCTTCACGAGCTCGACGCCCCACATGAGCCCCTTGCCCCGGACGTCGCCGACCGAAGGGTGGCGCTCCCTCATCGCGCCGAGCTCGCGCGCGAGGATCTCGCCCATGCGCGCCGCGTTCTCGATGACGCGCTCGTCGCGGTACGCCTCGATGGTCGCGACGCCGGCGGCGCAGGCGAGCGCGTGCCCGCTGTACGTCAGGCCCTGCCAGAGGACGTGGTCCTGGAAGTGCCGCGCGATCGGCTCGTCCACGACGACGCCGCCGAGCGGCACGTAGCCGGAGTTCACGCCCTTGGCGAACACGATGAGGTCGGGCGTGACACCCCAGTGGTCGACGGCGAACCACTCGCCGCATCGGCCGAAGCCGGACATCACCTCGTCGGCGACGAGCACGATGCCATGGCGGTCGCACAGCTCGCGGACCCCTGCGAGGTAGCCGGGCGGCGGCACGAGGATCCCGTTCGTGCCGACGACGGGCTCGATCACGATCGCGGCCACCGTGGCGGGCCCCTCGACCATGAGGACGTCCTCGAGGTGCTGCAGGGCGCGTTGGCACTCCTCGTGCTCGTCCGAGGAGTGGAACGCCGAACGGTACGTGTACGGCCCCCAGAAGTGCACCACGCCCGGCATCGCGTACGGATCGCTGGCCCAGCGACGCGGGTCGCCCGTCATCGTGATGGTGCCGGTG
>DASSSF010000083.1:0-2026 GCA_035708565.1 Candidatus Limnocylindria bacterium | reverse complement strand
CCGGCCCGCGGCCGTGCGGTCGGGCGAGGAGGCCTATCGCCACGCGAAGGTGATCGACGACCGTGTGCGCATGGCGCGCGCGCTTCTGCGGCTCTGCGGACCGCGCTTCCAGCTCGGCGACACCGAGGTGGCCCAACAGGGGCTTGATGAGGCGTTCGCGATCCTCGCGCCGCTCGGCGACACTCCCGAGCTCGCTCACGCCTGCTTCAACCGCAGCTACCGCGCGGCCGGTGAGGGCGACATGGATGGCGTCGTCGATTGGGGACGGCGTGCCGTGCGCATCGCCCGGGCGGTCGGCGACCGCCAGATCGAGGTCTTAGCGCTGAGCTTCGTGGGCGTCGGCCTCATGAGCCGCGGTGATCCCGAGGGATCCGCCACGGCGCGCGGCGCCGCGGCGCTCGCCGTCGAGTACGGACTCGTCCTCGCCGCGATCCGGACGTACCTCAATCTCCCGGAACTGCTGCGGGCCTGGAACGCGCCCTCCGAGGAGAGGATGTCCGCGCTCGCGTGCGCCCGGGAGCTTGCCGAGCGGCACGGCTGGCGCGGGGATCGCCTTGTCGCGGCCGAGGCCGGGGAGGCGTTCGAGGACGGACGCTGGGACGAGGCGCTGCGGCTCGCCTCCGAGATCAGCGGGACCGCTTACCTCGCGTCGACCGGGATGCGGGTGGCATTCGCCGAGGCCGCGCGGCATGGCCCCGCGGCGGGCGTACCGCTTCTCGACGATCCACGCAGGAGGTTGCTCGCGGCGGGTACGTCGCTCCATACGATCCAGGCCGCCCGCGCGAGCGAGACGATGCTGCTCGTCGGCGATGCGCGGGCCGCACTCGAGCTGGCCGAGCCGGCCGCGGCGCTCATCGGGGGCCTGCTCACCCCGTCGACGCAGGACGCGATCGCCATCTCCGCGATCGTTGCCGCCGGGCTCGCCGGCGATGCCGCGCGCCGGGAGCTCTGGCTCGGTCTCGGCCTGGGCGTCCAGCGCCAGCCCGAGCGCCCGGGCGTGCGTGCCCGCCGAGCGTTCGCGCTGGCCGAGCGCGCCGCAGACGCGGGCGACCTCGACTCGGCGATCGCGGCGCACGCGGAGCACGCCGATCTGTTCGCGCGGTCGTTCGACAGGTTCCCCTGGACGCAGACACAGCTGCGACACGCCGAGCTGCTCGTTCGGCGCGGTGCGGCGGGCGACGCGGAGCGCGCCGCATCGGTGTTCGCGGCCGTCGTGCCCTACTGGCGCACGGCAGGCGCGGCGTGGTATCTCGCGCGCCTCCGGACCTGGGCCACCGCACGCGGCATCCCGTTCCCACGTGGGGCGCGTGCCCACGCCGCCTCAGCGTCGAGCACGTTGGGCCTCACGCCGCGCGAGCGAGAGGTCGCGGCGCTCATCGCCGCCGGCATGACCAACCGACAGATCGCGGAACGCCTTGTGATCGCGGAGCGCACGGCGGAGGGCCACGTGGAGCGGATCCGGGAGAAGCTCAGCTTCAACAGCAGGACCGAGATCGCGGCCTGGTTCGCACGGACCGTCGCCGGTCAGGGCGGCCTCGCGTGATCGCACGCCTCCGTTCGCGCGCGCCCGCTCTGATCTGTGCGACCACCCTGGCCGCTGTCGCGTGCACCAGCGCCGCGCCGACCCCTCCAGATGCGGCGGGGACCATGGCTGACAAGCCCGTGCGCGGCGGGCGCGTCATCACGGCCGGGATCGCCGACATCCGGACCATGCAGCCGATCCTCGTCTCCGAGACGGCGTCCGGATCGATCACGCGCCTCATCTACGATGGCCTGATCCAGGCGAACCCGAAGAGCGGGCAGCCCGAGCCGAACATGGCGAAGTTCACGCAGTCGTCGGACGGCAAGACGTACACCTTCGAGATCGACCCGAGAGCGGTCTGGAGCGACGGCAAGCCCGTCGTCGCCGAGGACTGGTACGTCGCGACGAAGCTCGTCGGGATGAGCAAGGTCACCCCCCGCAAGAGCTCCTTCCAAGACATCGTCGGCTGGAAGGACTTCGTCGACGGCAAGGCCACTGAGATCA
>DASSSF010000082.1:0-13107 GCA_035708565.1 Candidatus Limnocylindria bacterium | reverse complement strand
CCGAGGAGCTCCTTCTCCCACGCGAGGAGCTCCTTCTTCGGCGCCTCGACGCCCTCGAGCCGCGTGCCGCCGCCGAGCGCGGGGCTCGCGAGGTCGAAGAGGCTGACCTGGCCGGACGCGCGGTCGCGCTGCTCGCGCTGCGCCGTCGTGAGGACGGCGTCGAGCCGCTCGAGCTGGACGGCCCGGGGCCCGAACGCGTCGCAGGCGCCGCACTTGATGAGCGACTCGAGCACGCGCTTGTTGCTGCGCTGGAGGTCGATCCGGGCGCAGAGGTCGTCGAGCGAGCGGAACGGCCCGCCGGCCGCGCGCGCGGCGACGATGTCCTCCACCGCGCCCTGGCCGACGTTCTTCACGGCACCGAGGCCGAACCGGATCTCCTGGCCCGACACCACGAAGCCCCACCGCGACACGTTGATGTCCGGCGGGCTCACGGTGATGCCCATGCGGCGGCACTCGGCGATCGCGATCGCGACCTTCTCCGCGTTCCCCATGTCGGCCGACAGGACCGCGGTCATGTACTCGGCGGGGTAGTTCGCCTTCAGGTAGGCGGTGTGGTACGCGATCATCCCGTAGATCGCGGCGTGCGCGCGGTTGAACCCGTACTGCGCGAACGGCTCGAAGTCGCGCCAGACGGTCTCGACGACCTCCGCCGCGACTCCGCGCTCGATCGCCTTCGCGACGAAGCGCTCCTTCTGCGCGTCGAGCCTCTCGCGGATCTTCTTGCGGATCGTGTAGCAGAGGACGTCGGCCTCGCCGAGCGTGAAGCCGGCGAGCGCCTGCGTCACCGCCATCACGTCCTCCTGGTAGACCATGACGCCGTATGTCGCGCGGAGCACGGGCTCGAGCGACGGATGCGCGTACGTGACGGGCTCGATCCCGTGCTTCCGGCGGATGTACGACGGGATGTACTCCATCGGGCCCGGCCGGAACAGCGCCACCATCGCCATGACGTCCTCGACACGGTCGGGCCGCAGGTCGCGGATGTAGCGGCGCATGCCGGCGGACTCGAGCTGGAAGAGGCCGGTCGTCTCGCCGGACGCCAGGAGCTCGAAGGTCTTCTTGTCGTCGAGCGGGATCCTCTCGCGCTCGACGGTGACGCCGCGCTGCTCCCGGATCAGCTCGAGCGCCTCGTGGAGGATCGTGAGGTTGTCGAGCCCGAGGAAGTCGAACTTGAGGAGCCCGAGCTTCTCGAGCTGCTTGTCCTCGTACTGGGTCTGGATCGCGTCGGCCTTGCTCTTCGTGCGCTCGAGCGGCACGAGCTCCGTCAGCGGGTCGCGCGTGATGACCACGCCCGCCGCGTGCGTGCCGGTCGATCGGACGAGGCCCTCGACCTTCTCCGCGAGGTCGAGCAGCCGCATGACCTGCGGGTCCTGCTCGAGGTCGCGGAGCTCGGCGATCACCCTCCGCGACTCCTTGAGATCGGGCGCGGTCGGCCCGCCGGGCAGCGCCTTCGCGACGCGGTCGGCGTCCATGTACGGCATGCCGAGGACGCGCGCGGTGTCGCGGACGGCCGCGCGCGCGAGCATCGTGTTGAAGGTCACGATCTGCGCGACACGGTCCGCGCCGTACTTCTGCGTGACGTAGGAGATCACCTCGTCGCGCCGCGTGTCCATGAAGTCCACGTCCACGTCCGGCTGCGTGTAGCGCTCGAGGTTGAGGAAGCGCTCGAAGATGAGGCCGTAGCGGATCGGGTCGATGTCGGTCAGCCCGATCGAGTAGCACACGAGGCTGCCGCCCGCCGACCCGCGGACCGCCGTGAGGATGCCACGGTCCTGCGCGTAGCGGATGAAGTCCTGGACGATCAGCAGGTAGCCCGAGTACCCGGTCTTCGCGATGACCGCGAGCTCGCGGTCGAGCCGCTCGCGGAGCCCCGGCGTGACCTCGCCGTACTTCGCGCGCACGCCCGCTTCGGCCATGGCCCGCAGCTGCGTGTCGGGCGTGAGGCCGTTCGGGACCTCGAAGTGCGGGAGGCGGAGCTCGCTCGGAAGCACGAGGTCGCAGCGCTCGGCGATGCGCAGCGTGTTCTCGAGCGCCGCGCCGTCGTCGGGGAACAGCTCCCACATCTCGGCGGGGCTGCGCATGTACAGGTAGGGGTGGTCGATCATCTTGAGGCGGTCCGGCTGGTCGACCGTCTTGCCGGACTGGATGCAGACCATGATGTCCTGCGCCTCGGCGTCCTCGGCGCGCACGTAGTGGAGGTCGTTCGTGACGACGAGGGGGACGCCGGTGCGGCGCGCGACCTCGCGGATCCCCGCGCTCACGCGCCGCTGCTCGTCGATGCCGTGGTCCATGAGCTCGAGGTAGTAGTTCCCGTCGCCGAAGATCTCCCGGTGCTCCCGCGCGACCTCGCACGCCGCGTCGATGCCCTCGTCCTCGATCGCGCGCGCGACCTCGCCCTGGAGGCACGCGGAGAGCGCGATGAGCCCTTCGGCGTGCGCGCGGAGGAGCTCCTTGTCCATGCGCGGGCGGTAGTAGTAGCCCTCGAGGTGCGCGGCGGTCACGAGCTTGACGAGGTTCCGATAGCCGGTGAGGTCGCGCGCGAGGAGCACGAGGTGGAAGGGGCGGCCGTGGCCCTCGGTCCGCGAGTCACGGTCGAAGCGGCTCTTCCGCGCGACGTAGGTCTCCACGCCGACGATCGGCCTGATGCCGGCGGCGCGCGCCGAGTGGTAGAAGTCGATCGCGCCGTACAGCGCGCCGTGGTCGGTGAGCGCGAGCGCCGGCATCTCGAAGTGCTTCGCGCGGGCGACGAGGTCGCGGACGCGCGAGAGCCCGTCGAGCAGGCTGTACTCGCTGTGGGTGTGAAGGTGGACGAAGCTCTCGGGGATGGCCTTCCCTCTCCCACCGTCGGAGGAAGCCCGCGGCACGGTCGAGTCTACCTAGCCCGCGGCGAGCTCCACAGGCTCCCCGCGGGTGACGCCGAGGCGGGCGCCCGCGTGCCCGTCGCGCAGCGCGACCTCCACGTGGCCGGCGCTGTTCACGAGGAACACGAGCTCGCCCGGCGGGGCCTCGTGGTAGGTGTGGACCCGGAGCGCGACCGTCGTCGACGCGATCTCGAGGGACCGGCTCGCAGCCGCGAGCTCCGCCGGCACGTTCGTGATCACGTTCCCGAACCGGTCGACGTGGATCACCGATCCGGTCACGCGGCCGTCGTCGTGCAGCTGCGCGCGCGGGAACCCGAGCGCGCGGATCTCGCCGATCGGGTCGCCGACGTACGCGAGCGGCGCTCCCTGCGCCAGCAGCGCCGCGACCGGGGCGAACACGTCACGCCCCCAGAACGTATGGCTCGGATCGCCCCTCCAGTGTTCGGAGCGCGTGAGCTCGACCGCGTGCGTGCTGGCCCGCTCGGCGACGAGGCCGAAGAGGCCGTTGTCCGGACCCACGCCGCGGCGGCCGTCGCTCTCCATGGCGACGGCGCGGCGCGTCGTGCCGACCTCGGGGTCCACGACGCAGAGGAACACCGTGCCGGCCGGCAGGAACCGCCACGCGCACGCGAGGTGCCACGCGGCCTCGATCACGTCGCCGGGAGCGACCTCGTGCGTGACGTCGACGAGCTGAGCGGCGGGGCACCGCTCGAGGATCGTGCCCTTCATCTGCGCCACGTACGGGTCGCGCGTCCCGAAGTCGCTCAGGAGCGCGACGACCGGGCTCACCGCGCGAGCCTCGTGACGTTCACCACGAGCGCGCGGTGGTCGGACGCCGTCGACGCGACCACGTGCGCCTGCGAGCCGTTGAGCCCGATGCCGAGCACGTAGTCGATCCGGCGCTGCGGCCGGTCGCCCGGCGACGTCGGCTCGTCGGAGCCGGCGGCGAGCGCGAGGTCCGCGAAGCCCGACTGCCCGATGAGGTCCAGCTCCGGCGACGCGGGCTCCGCGTTGAGGTCGCCGCCGAGGAGGAGCGGGCCGCGCGCCTCCCACGTCCGCAGGATCTCGCGGATCTGGCGCAGCCGGACGTCGGTCGCGTCGCGGTTGTGGTCGAGGTGGGTGTTCACGATCGTCACCCCGCCCACCGTCACCGACATCGCGCCGCGCGGCTGGTGCCGGACGCTCGCCTCGCGCGGGAACGCGATCCGCCGGACGTCCGTCATCGGCATGCGGCTCAGGATCGCGTTGCCGTAGAGGTCGCCGATGGTCGCGTGGAAGACGTAGTGCATCCCGAGGCGCTCGGCGAGGACGCCGAGGACGTCGTGCTGCTCGCTGATGACCCAGCCGCGGACGACCTCCTGGAGGAGGACGACGTCGGGCGACTCGCGCGCGATCGTGTCCGCGATCTCGTCGAGCGCGGGGGTCTCGAACGCGTTGAAGCCCTGATGCACGTTGTACGTCATCACGCGGAAGGTGGCCTGCGGCTCCGCGACGGGCGGCGGCGTGAACGGGAGGAGCGCCACGACCGGGATCACCAGCGCGAGCGCGCCGAGGAGCGCGGCCGGACCGCGCGCGAGGCGCGGGCCGGCGACGCTCGGGGCCGCGAGCACGGCGAGCGCGACCACGCCCGCGGCGACCCAGGGCACCGCGTTCACGTAGTAGGCGTGATGGAGGAAGCCGCTCGCGACGAACGCGACCCAGCCGATCGCGGCCGGCGCGGCGACGGCGAGCGCGCCGCGCCCCGCGGCGGGCGCGCTCATGACGAGCGCGGACGCCGCGACGACCGCGCCGGCCGCGAGCGCCGCGCCGCCGGCGAGCGAGAGCACCGGCACGTGGATCCACGAGACGAGCGCGCCGAGGACGAGCGCGGCGGCCGCGACCGGACGTCTCGGGTAGCGGCTCGTGAGGAGGAACGCCCCGGCGCCGATGCCGACGCCCACGACGAGCGCGCCGAGCTGCGTGCTGCGCGCCGGCTCGGGGCCGAGGCCGATGCCACCTGACGCCGCGGCCTGCGCGCCGTTGAAGGCGAGCGACTCCGTCACCGCGAGCAGCAGGCCGACGGCGGCGAGGCCGACGGCGCCGCGCGGGCCGGGCGAGGCCCAGCCGCGCTCGCCGGAGAGCGCGGCAAGGCCGGCGGCCACGAAGAGGAGGCCGCCGATGAGGACGAGCGGGACTGCCATCGCGAGCGGCAGGTCGGCGGGCGGCACGGTTCGGAGCGCCGTCCGCAGCGCGAGGTCCGTCACGAGCGCGAGGGGCAGCGCCACCGGCCACGGCGAGGGCCGCTCGGGGGGCCGCGAGGCGTGGAGGAGCGCGAACCACCACGTGCCCGCGAGGACGCCCGCGGCGGCCAGCACCAGGTCCACCCACGCGAGCCGCGAGACGGCCGACAGGAGCGTGGCGAGCCCGAGGACCGCGGCGGATCCGGCGAGCGCGCGGCGCGGGCCGTAGACGCGCGCGACGAGAGGCGCGAGCGCGGACGCCGCGAACAGCGCGAGCGCGACCACGCCGATGGTCGTGTTCGGCACGTTGCCGAAGAGGAGGAGCTGCAGGCTCGAGACGAAGGTCCGGATCTGCGCGATGAGAAAAAGCGCCCCGAGGACCGCGAAGGTGACCTCGCCGAGCACGCGCGTACGATACGCACCGCCGTGACGACCGTGGCGGAAGGCATCCGCGTCACCGCGCCGATCACCGGCCGTCAGCGCGAGGTGCTCACCGAGGACGCGCTCGCATTCGTGGCGGCGCTCGAGCGCGAGTTCGGGCCCACGCGCGAGCGCCTCCTCGCCGCGCGCCGGGAGCGCCAGCAGCGCCTCGACGCCGGCGGCACGCTCTCGTTCCTCGACGAGACGAAGAAGGTCCGCGACGGCGACTGGAAGGTCCGCCCCGTCCCGGCCGACCTCGAGGTGCGCAAGGTCGAGATCACCGGACCGACCGACCGGAAGATGGTCATCAACGCGCTCAACTCGGGCGCGTCCGTGTTCATGGCCGACTTCGAGGACGCGAACACGCCGACGTGGGAGAACATGGTCGACGGGCACGTCAACCTCATCGACGCGATCGAGCGCACGATCGAGCTGACGACGCCCGAGAAGAGCTACCGGCTCAACGACGAGATCGCGACGCTCGTCGTGCGACCTCGCGGGTGGCACCTCCCCGAGAAGCACATCACGCTCGACGGCCGGCCCATCACGGGCGCGTTCATGGACTTCGGCCTCTACTTCTTCCACAACGCGAAGCGCCTCTTGGGCAAGGGCTCCGGGCCGTACTTCTACCTCCCGAAGACCGAGTCGCACCTCGAGGCGCGCCTCTGGAACGACGTGTTCGTCTGGGCCCAGGACCGGCTCGGGATCCCGCGCGGGACGATCAAGGCGACCGTGCTCATCGAGGTCGTCACCGCCGCGTTCGAGATGGAGGAGATCATCTACGAGCTGCGCGACCACTCCGGCGGCCTCAACGCGGGTCGCTGGGACTACATCTTCTCGATCATCAAGAAGTTCTCGTCGCGCCCCGACATGATCCTCCCGGACCGCGTGCAGGTCACGATGACCGTCCCGTTCATGCGCGCGTACACCGAGCTGCTCGTGCGCACGTGCCACAAGCGCGGCGCGTTCGCGCTCGGCGGCATGGCCGCGTACATCCCGAACCGGCGCGACGCGGAGAAGAACGAGCTCGCGCTCGGCAAGGTCCGCGACGACAAGGTCCGCGAGGCGAACGACGGCTTCGACGGCACGTGGGTCGCCCATCCCGACCTCGTCGAGACCGCGATGGCGGAGTTCGCTCGCGTGTTGGGGCCCAGGCGTAATCAACTGGACCGCACGCGCGACGAGGTGCGGGTCGACCCGAAGGCGCTCCTCGACGTCCGCATCCCCGGCTCGACGATCACCGACGCGGGCCTGCGGATGAACGTGAGCGTCGGGATGCAGTACCTCGAGTCATGGCTGCGCGGCACCGGCGCCGCGGCGATCAACAGCCTCATGGAGGACGCGGCGACGGCCGAGATCTCACGCTCGCAGGTGTGGCAGTGGGTGCGGCACGGGACGGCGACCGCGGAGGGCACGAAGATCACGAAGGACCTCGTCCAGCGCATCGAGCGCGAGGAGCTCGAGAAGATCCGCGCGGCGTACGGCGACCGCTACGCGCAGATGCGGTTCGCCGACGCGCAGCGCCTTTTCGAGCAGGTCGCGCTCTCCGACCGGTTCGTCGAGTTCCTGACGCTCCCGGGGTACGACCTGCTGCCCTGAGCGCTAGGTCCCGGGTCCGCCGGAGCCGTTCAGCCGCGCGGCGAGCACCCTGTTGATGACCTGCGTATTCGCGCTCTTGCCGAGCTTCTTCATCACCGCGCCGACGAGCGCGCCCATCGCGCGCCGGTTCCCGGCCTTGTAGTCGGCGACCGCCTTCGGGTTCTCGTCGAGCGCCGCGTTGACGGCCGCGGCGATCACGGCCTCATCGGTCACCTGCCCGAGGCCCTTCTCCTTCACGATGTCCGCCGGCGCGGCCCCCGTCCGCCACACCTCGGCGAACACCTCCTTCGCCGCCGTGCCGCTCACCTCGCCGGCCTTCACCATCCGGACGAGCGCGCCGACGTGCTCGGGACGGACCTTCGCGTCGGCGAGCGTCGCTCCGGAGCGCTTGAGGTGCGCGAGGAGCTCGCCGGTGATCCAGTTCGCGACCGCCTTCGGCTCGCCGCCGGCATCCGCGACCGCGGCCTCGAAGAGGTCGCCGAGCGCGCGGTCCGACGTGAGGACCCGGATGTCCGCGTCCGAGAGCCCGTGGTCGCGCGCGAAACGCGCACGGCGGTCCGCGGGCATCTCGGGAAGCGACGAGCGGATCCGCTCGACGAGCGCGCGCGCCGGCCGGAGCGCCACGAGGTCGGGCTCCGGGAAGTAGCGGTAGTCGTCGACCTCTTCCTTCGCGCGCTGGAGGTAGGTCGCGCGCCGGTCCTGGCTCCAGCCGACGGTGATCTTGCCCGTGCGCCGCCGGACGTCGCCGCCGGCCTGCCACTCGTCCCAGAGACGCCGCGACTCGTGCGCGATCGACTCCTCCACCGAGCGGAACGAGTTGAGGTTCTTGATCTCGCTCTGCGGCGGCCAGCGCGTCTCGCCGCCTTCCTCGAAGCGGATCGACACGTTCACGTCGAAGCGCGCGGCACCCTCCTCGAGGCGGAACTCGGACACGCCCGAGTAGATGAGGACCTCGCGGAGGCCCTCGCAGTAGGCTATCGCCTCCTTCGCGCTCCGCATGTCGGGCTCACTGACGATCTCGAGGAGCGGCACGCCCGACCGGTTGAAGTCCACGAGCGTCCCCTGCGCGTCGTGCAGGAGCTTCCCGGTGTCCTCCTCGAGGTGCGCGCGCGTGATGCCGACCCGCTTCGCGCCGCCGTCGGACGCGATCTCGAGCCAGCCGCGCGTGTTGAGCGGCAGGTCGTACTGCGAGATCTGGTAGCCCTTCGGCAGGTCCGGGTACATGTAGTTCTTGCGGTCGAATTTCGTGCCGGAGGGCACCTCGCAGTGGAGCGCGAGCCCCGCCGTGATCGCGAGCTCGATCGCGCGCTCGTTCGGCACGGGGAGCGCTCCCGGCAGGCCGAGGCACACGGGGCACGTGAGCGTGTTCGGCGGCGCGCCGAACCAGCGCGCGCTGCAGCGGCAGAACATCTTCGAGCGCGTCGCGAGCTCGACGTGGCACTCGATGCCGATGACGAGCTCGTACGGAGCGGTCATCGGGTCGGCGCCGGCGTCGGCGTCGCCGCCGGCAGCGGCGAAACGCGCGGCTGAGGCGTGCTGCCCGCGCCCCGGATGACGCGCGAGAGGTTCACCACGACGCGGTCATCCGACACCGAGACAAGATATCGGTCGAGCCCGCGCGGAGCGGAGAGCGGATCGCCGAGCGGGCTGAACGTCACGGCACACGGCGGAGCCGCGAAGAACGGACCCTGTCGCACCGCGCCGAGGACGAGAACTCCCGCTGGCGGCATCGGGTCGCTCGCTTCGACGCGGCACCGGTCGCCCGTGTCCGGATCGGTCCACCAGGCGCTGACCGCCGCGTACTCCCCCGCCTCGGGCTGATGGATCCACAGGCCGCGCGCATCCGCGACGAGCGGAGGAGCGAACCTGACCGCGGAGCGGCCCACGGCGGGCAGGTCCTTCCGCGCGAGCACGAGCCGGTCGCCCGGCACGAGCGCCGGCGGCGTCGCGAGCTCCGTCGCGAGCGCAAGAAGCGCGACGCCGGCCATGAGCGCGAGCATGAGGGCGAGGAGCGCGCCGACGAGGAGGAACTGCTTCCACGTCGGCGTCGGGTCGAGCGACTCCGGCTCCGCCCACGCCTCGGGCGGCTGGTCGCCGTACCGCGTTCCCACTAGACGACCTCGACGTCAGGACGCCGCCGCTGGATGCGCCGGAGCGCCGACCCCGCGGCGCGCGCCACGGTGCGGCTCTCGTCGTTCGCGAGCGTCTGAAGCAGCGCGAGGCCGCGCTCCGCGTACTGGGCGCCGGCCGCCGAGGTGAACGCCATGGCGGCGTTCCAGCGAACGGTCTCGTCCGGGTCCTTCGCCCAGCGCGCGAGCCGCGCGAGCGTCTCCTCCGGGTACGAGCGCAGGAGCTGGTCGCCGATAGCGAACGGGCCGAGGTTCCGCCGCACGTACTGGTCGGGATCGCGGAGCGCCGGCTCGACGAGGTCGAGCAGCGGGCCCGCGCGCTCCGGCGCTCGTGACCGCGCCGCGTGCTTCGCCGCGACGACGATCGCGCGGCGCACGCGCGCGTCGGGCTTGGCCATGTGGTCACGGCAGATGCTGACCCAGTGCTCGAAGTCCTTGTCGAGCGCCTCTCCGAGGAGCGTCGCCGCGGCCTCGCGGACGTCCCAGCGGTCGTCGCGCGCGAGGCGCAGGACGGCGCGCTCGACCTCGGCCCGGTGCGACGCCACAAGCGGGGCCAGGAGCATCGCGGCAAGCTCGCGGTCCGCGCGGCGCGGATGCGCGAACAGCCGGCTCGCCCAGTCACGGCGCACGAACGGCGCCGGCGCGACCTGGTCGAGCAGCTCACGGGCCCGCAGCCACTGCGCCCGCTTCACCCAGCCGTTCTCGCCGGTGTTGCGGAGGATCGTCGCGGCCGCCAGCGGGTCGCCCTTCCGGAGCGCTCCCGCGAATGCCGCCTCCCAGTCCTCGGTCATCGGCTCAGAGCCGCGAGACGAAGCGCTCGATGCGGTCGCAGGCCTCCTCGATCTGCTCCATCGACGACGCGTAGCACGCGCGGAAGTGCCCGCGGCCGCGCTCGCCGAACGCGTTCCCCGGCACGATCACGACCTTCTCTTCGCGCAGCACGCGCTCGCAGAACGTGTCGTCGTCGAGGCCGGTGCTCGTCACGTTCGGGAAGCAGTAGAACGCGCCGCGCGGCTCGAAGCAGTGGAGGCCCATGTCGTTGAAGCGCCGCCACATCACCTTGCGCCGCTCGTCGTACTCCGCGTGCATGCGCCGCACCTCGGGCTCGCCGGTACGGAGCGCCTCCATCGCCGCGTGCTGCGCGGCCGTCGGCACGCACATCACCGTGTACTGGTGGATCTTCATCATCTGCTCGATGACCTCGGCGGGCGCGCACGCGTAGCCGATGCGCCAACCGGTCATCGCGTACGACTTCGAGAACCCGGCGAGGTAGACCGTCCGCTCCTTCATGCCCGGGCGCGAGACGATGGACTCGTGCTCGGTGCCGTACACGAGCCGGTCGTAGATCTCGTCCGCGTACACGATGAGGTCGTGCTCGCGGGCGATCTCGGCGATGCCGTCGACGTCCTCCTTCGTCAGCACGCCGCCCGTCGGGTTGTTCGGGAAGCCGAGGAGGATCGCGCGCGTGCGCGGGGTGATCCGCGCGCGCACGTCCTCCGGACGCATGCGGAAGTCGTGCTGCTCGTCCGTCGGCACCGGCACGGGCACGCCGCCCGCGAGCACCACGCCGGGCACGTACGCCACGTAGGAGGGGTCGGCCATGAGGACCTCGTCGCCCTCGGACAGGGTCGCGCGGAGCGCGAGGTCGACCGCCTCCGACACGCCGACGGTGACGAGGATCTCGCCCGCGGGGTCGTAGCGGACGCCGCGCAGGCGCTCGGTGTGGGCGGCGATGAGCTCCCGCAGCTCGAGGATCCCGTAGTTCGACGTGTACTTCGTCTTCCCGTCGCGGATCGAGCGGATCGCGGCCTCGCGGACGCGGTCGGGCGTGACGAAGTCCGGCTCGCCGACGCCTAGCGAGATGACGCCCTCCTTCCCCACCCAGTCGAAGAAGCGGCGGATCCCGCTCCCCGAGATGCCCGCGACCCGCGCGTTCGTGAGCGAGCGTCGTGCGATCGTCATGCGGCCAGTGCCTCCTTCGGCGCGAGGGGCTCGTACGCGGCGGCGACGCGGAAGAGCATCGCCTCGTCGTAGTAGTTCGCGATGACCTGGAGCCCGACCGGCAGCCCTTCCGACACGCCGCACGGGAGGGACAGGCCCGGCAGGCCGGCGATGTTGACGGGCAGCGTGAAGACGTCGTTCAGATACATCGCGAGCGGGTCGTTCGTCTTCGCGCCGATCGGGAACGCGACCGTCGACGACGTGGGCGTCACGAGCGCGTCGACGCGGGAGAAGACGTCCTCGAACTCCTTCTTGATGAGCGTCCGCACCTTTTGCGCCTTCGCGTAGTACGCGTCGTAGTAGCCCGCGGACAGCGCGTAGGTGCCGAGGATGAGGCGGCGCTTCACCTCGGCGCCGAAGCCCGCGCCGCGCGTGCGGCGGTACGTGTCGACGAGGTCGCGGCCCTCGACCCGGAGGCCGTAGCGGACGCCGTCGTAGCGCGCGAGGTTCGCCGACGCCTCGGCCGGCTGGATCAGGTAGTAGACGGCGAGCCCGTGATCCGTCGAGGGCAGCGAGACGTCCACGAGCTCCGCGCCGTCCCGCTCGAGCGCGCGGATCGCCTCGCGCACCCTGCGCTCGACGCCGGGCTCCATGCCCTTGACCTCGAAGTACTCGCGCGGCAGGCCGAGGCGCAGGCCGCGTACCCCGCGCCGGAGGCCCGCGCGGAGGTCACCGGTCGGGCGCTCGACCATCGTGGCGTCCCGCGGGTCCTTGCCGAAGAGCGCCTCGCACACGATGGCGCAGCCCTCGACGTCGGTCGCGAACGGGCCGACCTGGTCGAGCGAGGACGCGAACGCGACGACGCCGTAGCGCGAGACCCGTCCGTACGTGGGCTTCATGCCGACCACGCCCGTCAGCGCGGCCGGCTGGCGGATCGAGCCGCCGGTGTCCGTGCCGAGCGCGAAGAGCGTCTCGCCGGCGGCGACCGCGACCGCCGATCCGCCCGAGGAGCCGCCCGGGACGCGCGCCGCGTCGTGCGGGTTCTTCACCGGGCCGAACGCCGAGTTCTCGTTGGACGACCCCATCGCGAACTCGTCGAGGTTCGTCTTGCCGATCATCACCGCGCCCGCCTCGTCGAGCCGCTCGACGACGGTGGCGGAGTACGGCGGCACGTAGCCGTCGAGGATGCGCGAGCCGGCGGTCGTCTCGATGCCCTTCGTGCCGATGATGTCCTTGCACGCCCAGGGGATCCCGAGCAGCGGCGAACCGTCGCCGCGCGCGAGCCGCTCGTCCGCAGCGCGCGCCTGCGCGACCGCGTGGTCGCCGGCGACGTGGATCCACGCGTTGTACCTGTCGCCCTGCGCCTTCGCGACCGCCGCCTCCGCGAGCTCGACGGCGCTCGTCTGCCGGCGGCGGAGCGCGGCGGCGGCCTCCGAGACGGTGCGGGGAAGGGCGTTCACCGCTCCTCGAGAGGCGTCTGGACGCGGAACAGGTCGCCCTCGCGCAGCGGCGCGTTCCGGAAGACGTCCTCGAGCGGGAGGCTCGGCTCGGGCTCATCGGCCCGCATGACGTCAAACGTCGGCAGGATCGACGCGGTCGGCGGCACGTCCGAGGTGTCCACGGCGCGGAGGCGGTCCACCGCGTCGAGGACGACCGACAGCTGGTCGGTGAACCGCGCGACCTCGGCCTCGGTGAGCGCGATGCGTGCGAGCCCCGCGACCTTCTCGACGGTGGCGCGGTCGATCGTGCTCATGCTCGAATTATGGTCGCGTGGTGAGCACCGACCTCTTCCCGCGCGTCTCGGTCGCGCGACGGATCGACCGCGAGCTGTTCGTGCTCCTCGTCGGCACCCCCGCGCTCCTCCTCCAGGTCGCGCACCCGCTCGTCGCGGCCGGCGTCGCGCAGCACTCCGACTTCCGCCGCGACCCGGTCGGGCGG
>DASSSF010000081.1:0-10813 GCA_035708565.1 Candidatus Limnocylindria bacterium | reverse complement strand
GGGTCGCGGATGGCATCGTGCACGTCGTGGCGGGCACGCTGCCGGATACGGAGCTCCTCAGCATCGCCAACTCGCTTCGTTGACCTCCGGCGACACGGCGATCGAGACCGCCGACCTCGCGAAGAGGTACGGCGGTCTCGTCGCGCTCGCGGGGCTGTCGATGCGGATCCCGCACGGCGACGTCTTCGGCTTCCTCGGGCCGAACGGCGCGGGCAAGACCACCGCCGTGAAGCTCCTCCTCGGCCTCTCCCGCCCCACGTCGGGCGAGGCGCGGCTGCTCGGCGCGTCCCTCGACGACGCGCGCGCGCACCGCGAGGCGCGGCGCCGCGTCGGCTACCTGCCGGAGCTGTTCCGCTACCAGGGCTGGCTCACCGCGCGCGAGGTCCTCGGCGTCCACGCGGACCTCGCGGGGCTCCCACGCTCGGAGGCGCCGCCGGAGATCGCGCGCGTCCTCGGCGTCGTCGGCCTCGCGGCGCGCGCGGGCGACCGCGTCGCGAATTACTCGAAGGGCATGCAGCAGCGGCTCGGACTCGCGGTCGCGCTCCTCGGCCGGCCCGCGCTCGTGATGCTCGACGAGCCGACGAGCGCGCTCGACCCCGTCGGCCGCCACGACGTCCGCGAGATCATCCGCGCGCTCAAGGCGGAGGGCGTGACCGTATTCCTCAACTCGCACCTCCTCTCCGAGGTCGAGCAGGTCTGCGACCGCGTCGCGATCGTGGACCGCGGACGCGTCATCGCCCAGGGGACGTTCGAGGAGCTGCTCGCCGGCGACACCGTGCACCTGCGCGTGACCGGCGGGGTCCCGGACGACCTCGACCGCTTCGGCACGCTCGACCGCGAGGGCGACCGGCTCGTCGTGCGCGGCATCGCGCGGGAGCGCATCCCGGACCTCGTCGCCGCGCTCGTCGCCGCGGGCGCGCGTGTCCATGAGGTGCGTCCGGCGCAGGAGTCGCTCGAGGACCGCTTCCTGAGCCTCCTCGGGCACGACGCGTGAGCCCGGCCCTCGTCGTCGCGCGCCTCGTGGTGCGCGAGGTGCTGCGGCGCCGGCTCGTCCTCGCGCTCCTCGCGCTCACGCTCGTCGCGATCGTCCTCACCGCGTGGGGCTTCTCGCGCATCCCGACGCTGACGACGCGCGGCGTGCCGATCGGCGACGTCCAGGTGAAGGCGATCTCCGCGTTCCTCCTGATCCTCGTGATGTTCATGTTCAGCAACGTGCTCGCGCTCTCGGCCGTGTTCATCGCGGCGCCCTCGATCTCGGGGGACGTCGAGAGCGGGATCGCGCAGGCCGTCCTCTCGCGGCCGCTGCCGCGCGCCGCGTTCGTCATCGGCAAGTGGCTCGGCCTCGCCCTGCTCGTCGCCGCGTACGCGGTCCTCGCGGCGCTCATCGAGCTCCTCGTCGTGAACGCCGTCGTCGGCTACGCCCCGCCGCGCCCGCTCGAGCTCCTCCTGTTCCTCTTCGCCGAGGGGCTCGTGCTGCTCACGCTCGGCACCCTCCTCTCCACCCGGCTCTCCGGCATGGTCGGCGGCGTCATCGCGCTCGTGCTGTTCGGCATGGCCTGGCTCGGCGGCATCGTCGGCGGGATCGGGAGCGCCTTCGAGAACGACGTCGTCGAGGGCGTGGGGATCGCGACGAAGCTCGTCCTCCCGACGGACGCCCTCTGGCGCGGGGCGGTGTGGGCCCTCCAGCCGGAGGCGCTCCGCGCGGGCGGCGCGGCCTTCGGCCCGGCGGCGGCGGCCAATCCCTTCTACCAGCCGTCGGCCCCGCCCGCGGCATACCTCGTCTGGTGCGGGCTGTGGACGGCGGGCATGCTGGCACTCGCCGTATGGAGCTTCGACCGCCGCGAGGTCTAGGGCGCCTGGTGCTCGTGAAGCACTCGGCCGTCGTCCCCGTCCGAGGCACGCCGCCGAGCACGTGGGAGCTCTCGAGCGAGGGACAGCGGCGCGCCGCCGCGCTCGGCGAGCGCCTGCGCCCCTTCCCGTGCACGCGCATCACCGCGAGCGACGAGCCCAAGGCGGCGGAGACCGCGCGCATCGCGGCGCGCGCGCTCGGCGTGCCGGTCCTCACGGACCCGGATCTCCGCGAGCACCGCCGCGAGCGCGCCCCGTTCCTCGCGTCGGATGACGCGTTCCGCGACGCCGTGCGTGAGGTGCTCGCGCGGCGGTCGGAGGTCGTGTTCGGAGAGGAGAGCGCGGACGCGGCGCACGAGCGCTTCGCCCGCGGTGTCGAGCGCGCGATGGCCGTCGGACCGGGCGACACGGTCGTCGTCGCCCACGGGACCGTCATCGCCCTGTACGTCTCGCGCCGCGCGGCGGTCGACGCGTACGCGCTGTGGTCCGCGCTCGGGCTCCCCTCGTACGTCGTCCTCGGCGGCGACGGACGCGTGCTCGAGGTCGCCGCGGAGATCTCTCCCTAAGCGCGGAGGGCGGCCTCGATCTCGTCGAGGTGTTCGCGCCGGTGCTCCGCACGAGAGAGGTTGAAAGGAGCCCCGGCCGGCCCGGCCGCGTCCAGCTTCGCGAGCATCTCGTCGCTGAGCGCCGCCACCTTGCGGTCGGCGTCCTCGGCGAGGCGAAGCGTGAGCGCCGCGGCATCCCGCGGAGCGAGCGCGAGGATGAACGGCTTCGCCGAGTCGTTCACCCAGTCGACCGCGGTGGCCGGCTCGTAGTCGTCCGTCGAGGGCGCGACACCGCGCGCGTACCTGTCGAGGAGGGCGATGACGCGCGCGTCCCAGAAGCCGGCGTGCCCGAGGACTCCCGCGACCGTCCAGCCGCCGGGCATCGCGCGCCGGAGCTCATCGTCGCTCAGCCGCGCCACGAGCGCGCGAAGGCGCTCGCGCTCCGCGTCGTTCTCCGCCTCGTGGCCCCGAACCCTCATCACGACATCCTTTCCCGCGGCCCTGCCTGGCCCGGAACGTGCGACAGAATAGAGAGAGCGCGAACGGGGGTGACGTCCGTGAACACGATCAAGACCGTCGGTCTCCTGACCGTCCTCACGCTGCTCCTGATCTTCGGCGCGCGGGTGCTGTTCGGCGAGGGCGCCGTGGTGCCCGCGCTCGTCCTCTCGCTCCTCATGAACTTCGGCACGTACTGGTTCAGCGACAAGATCGCGCTCAAGATGACCGGCGCGAAGCCCGTCTCGGAGCAGGATGCTCCCGAGGTCGCGCGCATCGTGCGCGGCCTCGCGGACCGCGCCGGCCTGCCGATGCCGGGCCTCTTCGTCATCCCGCAGGCGGCGCCGAACGCGTTCGCGACCGGCCGCGACCCGCAGCACGCCGTCGTGGCCGTCACCGCGGGGATCCTCGACGTCGTGAACGAGCGCGAGCTCCGCGCGGTGCTCGCCCACGAGCTCGGGCACGTGCGCAACCGCGACACGCTCGTCATGGCGGTCGTGGCGTCGGTCGCGGGCGCGATCGCCTACCTCGCCCAGATGGCGCAGTGGTCGATGTGGTTCGGCGGCCGCGACGACAACGAAGGCGGCTCGAACCCCGTCGCGATGATCCTCGGGATCATCCTCTTGCCGATCGCCGCGATGATCGTGCAGCTCGCGGTGAGCCGCAGCCGCGAATACGGCGCCGACGACACGGGCGCCGAGGTCTCGGGCGATCCGCTCGCGCTCGCGAGCGCGCTCCGGAAGATGCACTCCGTCAGCCGCCAGGTGCCGCTCGCGGTGAACCCGAGCACCGCGTCGCTCTTCATCGTGCAGCCGCTCGTCCCCGGCGGCCTCAGCGGCCTCTTCTCGACGCACCCGCCCATCGAGCAGCGCATCGCGCGGCTCGAGCGCATGGCCGGCGCGGAGCTCCCCGCCTCCCTCTAGGACAGGACACGACGGGCCGGACCGGCGTCGTGCCGGCCCGGCCCGAACGACGGCGCTACGCGGCCTGAAGGATGTCCAGGAACGAGCGCGTGTTGACGTTCACGTTGAAGATCGCCGGACCCGCCCAGAAGACGAGGACGAGCACGATGAGGATGAGCAGGATGATGCCGATGATCATCCCCGCCCCGAAGCCTCCGCCGTCCGTCCCGCCCGCGTTGACGTTGGTCTGACCCATGTGGCACAGCTCCTTACGGATGTCGTTCCCTGCAACGGGGAGCAACCGACGTGCCACGCGCTCGACCGTCGTTACGGAGGTCGCCCGGACGGGCCGCCGCTCCTAGAAGGGTCCCGCTTCCTCGGGAGGAGCGAAGATGCCGATCGGCCCCGTCCACCAGGCCTCGACGCGCGTCCCGCCGGCCTGCGTGTAGAGCGCCTCGAGCGTGTCGGGCGGCTGCCCGCCCGCGACCGCGACGACGACGATCTGGCGGTCCGCCAGCGCGTCGCCATAGCGGCGGCGGAGCTCCTTTGGGAGCCCGCGGCCGGGCATCGGAAGGGCGGCGAGGATCCCGCCGCGCCGCTCGTTCTTCCACGGCGTCCACGCTCGGTCGCCCGCGACGTGCTCCGCCCTCGCGCGCTCGCGCGCGATGACGGAGATGTCCTGCGGCCTCACCCCGGATCCGTGGAGGAGGTCGACCGCGCCGCGGGCGGCGTCGTCGTCGCCGAACGCGGCCGCGACGAGCGTTCCGCCCGCCGTCTCCGGGAGATACGACTGCACCGCCACCGCGACGGATCCTAGCCGAGGCTAGGCGCGCCAGCAGAGGATCGGGATCGTCATCTCCTCAGGCGTCATCCCGCCATGCGAGCCGCGATGCAGGACGAGCTGTCCGTCCACGCGCACGATGCCGGCGCCGCGGTCCCCCGCGAGCAGCCCGCACACGTCGCCCACGCGCCGGCGCGCGATCGCCCCGTCGCCGCGCCCGCCGAAGATCCCGGCCGCGATCGCCTCGTCGCGGTCGAACGTGAAGAACGCGTCGCCGTATCTCCGCGCGAGGTGCGCGCGCACCTCCTGCGGCCGGTCGGTGTGGAAGAACACGCAGCGCGGCTCGCCCGCCGGCGGGTTGCGCAGCAGGAGGCGCAGCTCCGCGTCCGCCTCGATGTCGATCAGCTTCGCCGGGTCGACCTGCGAGTGGCCGTGGTCGGCGAGGAAGATGACGAGCACGTCGCCGGGTTCCCGGCCGCCGAGGGCGCGCCCGAGCGCGAGGTCGAGCGTGGCCCCCTCCGCGTCGTGCTCGGGCGAGCGCGGGCCGAACCAGTGCGCGGCCGTGTCCACTCCCGACCAGTACGCGTAGAGGTAGGCGGGACGCCCGCCCCACGGGCGGCGCTCGACGAGCGACCGCAGGCGCACGCCGAGCGTGCTCGGCAGCAGGTAGCCGCAGTGCTCCGCGTCCGCCGCGTGCATGCGGATCATCGCTCCCGTGCGGAACAGCTCGGGCTCGACGATGTACGGCACCACGCCGCGCTCGCGCAGCCGCGCGTGGATCGAGCGCGCTCTCGCGTACGCGCGCGGGTCGCGGGATCCGCCGTCGAAGTAGGAGCCGCGCGCCGTCGCCGCCGGCCCCCAGCGCAGCATCTGCGTGACCTGGCCGAACTCCTCGAGCCACAGGAAATACGCGATGTTCCCGTGCTCCTGCGGCGTGCGAGCCGTGTTCATCGTGGTGATCGCGGCGGCCGTGGTCGAAGGGAACACCGTCGTGGCCTCGAGGAGCTGCGCGGCGTCGCCGCGGGCGGCGCGCTCGAGGATCCCGGCGAGGAACGGCGTGTCCCCGCGCTGCGCGAGCCCGCGCAGCTGGTCGAGCCCGAGCCCATCGGCGAGCACCGTGACGACGACGCGCACGTCGCGGAGCAGGTCGGGCCGGATCCCGCGCAGCGGTGGCGGATCGTCGGCCTCGCGCGCGCCGAAGACGTCGAGCACGGTCGCGGGGACGTTGAGCAGGCCGCCGCCGTCGTGGTCGGGCGGTCGGAAGCCGTGCGCGACGAGCCGTTCGATGAGCGGCGCGGGCATGGCGGGTGCGACCATATCGCGCATCCCCATGAGACGCCTGATCGAGGTCGACGGCCTCTTCGACGGCGAACGCGTCGTGGAGCACGCCGCGATCGTCGTGGAGGACGACCGCATCGCGTGGGTCGGACGCCGCGGCCACGTGCCGAGGTCCGTCGGCGCGACGACGGCCGTCGATGCGCCCGGGCGCTTCGCGCTTCCCGGGCTCATCAACTGCCACGCGCACCTCACGCTCGACGGATCCGCCGACTTCAGCGCCGCGACGCGCCGGCCGGTCGCCGCTCAGACGCTCACCGCGTTCCGGAGCGCCCGGGCCGCGCTGCGCAGCGGCGTCACGCTCGTGCGCGACCTCGGGGCCGCGGGGACCACCGTCATCGAGCTCGCGCGAGAGATCGAGCGCGGCGGGATCGAGGGGCCGCGGATCCTCGCCGCCGGCCGCGGCGTCACGACGACCGGCGGGCACGGCCTCGAGATCGCGAGGATGGCCGACGGAGAGGACGAAGTACGCAAGGCCGTGCGCGAGCAGCTCATGGACGGCGCGCGCTGCATCAAGCTCTTCTCGACCGGCGGCGTGCTCGGCGAGGGGGCGCGGCCCGAGGTCTCGCAGTTCAGCGCGGCGGAGACGCGCGCCGCCGTCGAGGAGGCGCACAAGGCCGGCGTCCGCATCACGACGCACGCGCACGGCGCGGAAGGCGTCCGCATCGCGGTGCAGTCCGGCGTCGACTCCATCGAGCACGCGACGATGCTCGACCGCCGCGCCGTGCAGCTCCTGAACGAGAAGGACGTGGCGATCGTGCCGACGCTCTCCGCCCTCGCCGCGATCATGGCGAACCTGGACTCCGTACCCGCGCACGTCCGCGAGCGCGCGCAGGTCACCGCCGCGCGGCACCACGAGAGCGTCCGCCTCGCGCACCAGGCCGGCGTGCGGATCGCCGCCGGCACGGACGCGGGCACGCCGTTCAACACCCACGACGCGTTCGCCGAGGAGCTCCGCCTCCTCGCTGAGGTCGGTCTGTCGCGCGAGCAGGCGCTCGCGGCGGCGACGAGCGTGGCGGCGAGGGTGGTGGGCGCGGACGGATCGGGACGCATCGGCCCGGGCGCGCGCGCCGACCTCGTGTTCGTGGACGGCGACCCGACGAAGGACCTCGCGGTGCTGCGCTCCCCGCGCGGCGTGTGGGTGCGCGGAGAGGCCGCCCCGCTCTAGACCTTCTCCCCGGTCCTCTCGATCCGCACGCGCATCGCGCCCGCGTCGCGGAGCGCCTGCTCGGCGCGCCGGACCGCGTCCTCGCCCGCGGAGACGGTGACGATGGCGGAGCCGCCTTCCGCGGCGTCCTCGAGCTTCGTGAACTCGCGGGCCTTGAAGACGCGCGCGCGCCCGGCGAGCCAGCCGATCGCCGCGCCGACGACCGCGTACATCGGGACGACGGCCCAGCCGTAGGAGCTCCCGACGCCGATCACGAAGAACGCGCCGAGGGCCGCGCCGAGCACGGCGCCGATGGCGGCGAGCGCCGGAGAATGGGAGCCCGCTGCCTCGCGCGCGCGCCGCGGGTCGTCGGTGATCGCGACGTCGTCGGCCGCGAACCCCGCGGCCTGCACGCGGGCCGGCGCTGCCTTCGCGCGTTCGTGGTCTGGGAACTCGCCCACCACGGTGACGCCCTTCTCGAGGTCGATCGACATGGCTAGCTCCTCTCGTGGCGTGCGCGGGCCCGCGCGAGCTCCCCGTCGAGCGCCGCGGCGTCCTCGAGCGGGGCCGAGCAGACGGTGCCAACGCACACGTACGCCGCGGTCCGCCCGGGGTATCCGAGCCGCTCCAAGATCGCGGCGTCCCGGCCGGGGACGAGGCGGTGCAGCGAGCGTGCCGGGTCGTCCGCGGCGAGCGCTCGCTCCCATAGCGACGCCGTGAGGCGGTCGTCCGCGGGGCCGACCACCACGGCGACGAGCGGTGCGGTCAGCGCCCGCGCGACGGCCTCGGCGTACGCCGCGGCGAACTGGCCCCAGCGGCGGTGATCGCCGACGAAGAGCCGAAGAGCGCGCTCCGCCGCGGTGCGCCACCGCGCTTCGCCCGTGAGCGCGGCGAGGCGGAGGAGCGCGTCCGCCGCGAGGGCGTTGTCCTCGATCGGCTTCTCCCGCCGCGACACGCGGCCGGGCTCGTCGCGCTCGGGCGCGTCGAAGAAGCCGCCGCCCTCGCCGTCCTCGAGCCTCGCGCACAGGTGCTCGGCGAGCGCTTCCGCGAAGCCGAGCCCGACCGGATGCAGGCCGGTCTCGTACGCGTCGATCGCCGCCGCGAGGAGCGCGGCGAGGTCGGCCAGGAGATCCGGGACCTGCGGGCCATCGCCTCTGTCGAAGTGGAAGACGACCCGCGGGTCCCGCCGGTGCAGGCGGGTCGAGATCGTGTGCACCGTGTCGTGTGCGCGCGCGTCGAGCGCGCGGTCGCCGAGCGCGCGGAACGCCGCCACGTACGCCGAGGCGGCGAGCGCGTTCCAGCCCGTGTAGATCGTGCGGTCGACGAACGGCCGCTCGTGCTTCGCGCGCTCGGCGGCGTCGAGCGCGTAGTAGTGCTCGTCCGCGTCCTGCGATCCGGCGAACGCCTTCACATCGTCGCGCCACAGGACCGCGTCCATCCAGCGGATCACGTCCCGCGCGACGCGGTCGTATCCGGCCTCAGGGAACGTGCGGTGCGCCTCCGCGTAGACCGAGAGGAGCTCGCTGTTGTCCTCGAGCATCTTCTCGAAGTGCGGGACGCTCCAGTCGCGCGTCGTCGAGTACCGGAAGAATCCGCCCTCGACCGGGTCGTACGTGCCCCCGGCCGCCATCGCGCCGAGCGTCTTGTGGAGCATCGCCGCGACGTCGGGGTAGCCGTGGCGGCGGTGCTCCGCGAGCAGCAGGCGGAGCAGCGCCGGCTGCGGGAACTTGGGCTCGCGACCGAAGCCGCCGAACTTCGGGTCGTACTGCCCGCGCACGAGCGACGCGACCTGGTCGACGACGTCCCAGGCGAGGTCGCCGGGCGCCGGCGCCTCCTCCTCGCGCTCCTTCGCGCGCAGCTCCGCGACGCGCGCCGTGAGGTCGTCCTTCTTCACGCGCCAGAGGTCCGAGATCTGGCCGGCGAGGCCGCGCATCGCCTCGGGCGGGACGTAGGTGCCGCCGTGGATGATCTCGCCGTCGGGCGTCAGGAACGCCGTCGTCGGCCAGCCGCCGAGGTTGTACCTGCGGTTCACGTCGGGCCGCTCATCGTTGTCCACGCGGATCGGCACGTAGCGTTCGTTCACGAGGCGGATGACCTCGGGGTCGCTGTACGTCGTCTCGTCCATGACGTGGCACCAGTGGCACCAGATGCCGCTGATGCCGAGCAGGACGGGCATGTCCCGATCGCGGGCTTCCGCGAACGCCTCGCTCCCCCACTCGCGCCAGCGGATCTCATGCGCGCGGTTCGGCCGCGGCGAGAAGCGGAAGCTCACGGGGCCACCAGCGGCCGAGCGTACGGCACCCTGCCGTTCGCCTGCGAAATGTGGGCCGTTCGGCCCACGGGTCGTGCTCGTGGAACGGACACGCGCCTGTAGAATGGTCGAAGCCAGGAGGTGCCTAGTGGCGATCGAGCAGCACGACACAGCGGCCGAGCAGGCGACGCCCCTCGTGACGATGACGGCGACCGCCAGCTCCAAGCTCAAGGAGATCATCGAGAAGCAGGGCCGCAGCGATCTCGCGCTGCGCGTCTACGTCACGCCGGGCGGGTGCTCCGGGTTCTCGTACGGGATGACCTTCGCGGAGGGTGCGGAGGAAGGCGACCAGGTCGTCACGCAGGACGGCGTGCGCGTGGTCGTCGACCCGATGAGCGCGATGTACCTCAAGGGCAGCGAGATCGACTTCGTCGACGCCCTCATGGGCGGCGGCTTCGCGCTCCGCAACCCGAACGCGGTCTCGAGCTGCGGCTGCGGCCAGTCGTTCAAGACGGCGGACGGCGGCGGCACGGCGAAGGCCTGCCACTAGACCGCGCGGCCTGACGACAACGCGACGGAGGCGGCGGAGACGCCGCCTCCCTCATTTTCCCGCTCACTTCCCGCGAGCGCATCGTCCCGGCCGCTGGTGCCGAAGGACCCTATTTCCGGGTCGGCGGATCGGAATATCCACGAGGGCGTGATCCGTCTGCTGCCGCTCGTCGCCGTGCTCGCGCTCACCGCGTGCCAGGCGGCCGGCGCCCTGACCGGCGCGGACGTCGACCTCGGCGCACGCGTCGAGCGCGTGCGGGGGCACCTCGTCGCGGCGCGCGGCGACGCCGCGGCCGGGCGCTGGGACCTCGCGCACGTGCACGCGGTCCATCCGACCGAGGACCTTCCGGGGATCGACCGCGTCCTGCGCGCGAAGGATCCGGGCGCGGCGTCGTCGCTCGCCGCCCGCCTCGCCGTCCTTCCCACGGTGTCGTACTCACGCGATCCGGCCGCGACCGCCGCCGCGCTCGACGAGGCCGAGTCCGCGCTCGCGACGGTGACCGCCGCGGCGCTGGGCACGGACGCGGCGCGCACGCTCGCGTTCCGCGCAAGTGTGGTCGCCGCTCTCGTCGAAGCGTCGGCCGCCGAATACGACGAGTCGTTCGCGGACGGCGGCATCGCGGTGCTCGTCGAGTATCAGGACGCGCACGCGTTCCTCGCCCGCGCGCGGGCGACATGGGCCGAGATCGCGCCGGACGTCGCGGCGAGCGCGCCGGCGGCCCGCGAGGAGGTCGGCGCCGCCCTCGACGCGCTCGCGTCGCTGATGCCGTCGCTCGAGCCGCCGCAGCCCGCGGCGCCGCCGGCGCGGGTCCGGGCGCTCGCCGCGTCGGTGAGGTCGCGTCTCGCCGCGGTCGGAGCCCGCGCGCCGGAAGCGGCCGCGGCGGACCTCGCCTCCGCGGCAGAGCACCTCGACACCGCGGTCGCGGCCCTCGACCTCGGCGACGTCCCGGCCGCGACGGC
>DASSSF010000080.1:0-38489 GCA_035708565.1 Candidatus Limnocylindria bacterium | reverse complement strand
CGGATGTTCCCCTCGGCGTACGAGCGCTTGTCGAACGAGCGCGAGAGCGACGGGTCGAGCAGAGCCGCGCGGATGTCGTCGTAGCGGTCGAAGACGACGGTGGCCGTGGGCTCCGTGAGCACTCGCATCGAGCGGCTAGTCTGCGGGAACCGCGGCGTCTGTCGGCGCCCGCGGCGGGACGTCGAGGCGGTGCCACGCCGAGCGCACGGCGGCGAGGCCGAGCGGAGCGAACGCGACGGCGGCGAGCGCGGCCGCCGGCACCCCGAACGTCGCGGCGAGCGCCCCCGCGGCGAGCGCCGTGAACGGCCGGTTCCCGAGGAGCGCCATCTGGTGGAGCGACATGAGGCGGCCGCGGAGCGCGTCCGGGACCTCGGTCTGGAGCGCGCTCGTCACGACCGTGAACGACAGTCCGAAGCCCATGCCGACCGCGAGGACCGACGCGACGGCCGCCGGCATCGACGTCGCGCCGCTCACCGCCACGAGCCCGGCCGCCTGGAGCGCGAGGCCCGCGGCCGCGCTCGCGCGCGAGAGGTCGCGGCGGCGCAGCGGGGCGAGGAGCGCGATGCCGAGGACCGACCCGAAGCTCTGCGCCGCGATGATGACGCCCGCCTCGTTCGTGGGCGCGCCGATGCGCTCGGCCACGATCACCGGAGCGAGCGTGCGGATCACTTCGAGGAGCGCGCTCGTGACGACCACCGCGAGGAGCGCCGCGAGGACCCACGGCTCCGCCCTGATGAACGCGGCCGCGCCCGCCCGCGCGGCCTCGCGCGCGCGGCTCGCCGCGCCGGCGCCGAGGCCGCGGCGCGCGAGGAACGCCATCGCCAGGACCGGACCCGCGTACGTGAGCGCGTTCGCGGCGAACGCCGCCGCGTAGCCCCACGTGCCGAGCACGACGACGGCGACGAGCGGCCCGGCGAGCTGGCCGGCAAGGAACTGGAGCGTGTTGAGCCCGACCGCCTCGGGCACCTCGTCGCGGCGGACGAGCGCCGGGACCATCGCCGTGAGCGACGGCTTCGCGACCGCCCACGAGGTCTGGAGCAGGAACATGACGGCGATCACGTGGACCTCGGTCGCGGCGCCGGCGGCGATCAGCCCGGCGAGCGCGAGGCTGAGCGCTCCCGAGGCCGCGTGGGTGGCGACGACGATGGCGCGGCGGTCGAAGCGGTCGGAGAGCACGCCGCCGGTGAGCGAGAACAGGAGCACGGGCAGGAACGTCACGAAGTTGAGGACGCCGACCGCGAGGGCCGACCCCGTCTGGTCGTACACGAACACCGAGGCGGCGACGTTCCCGAGCCACGTGCCGGTGTTGGAGAGCGCGCCGCCGGTCCAGAACGCGGCGAACGGCGGCTGGCCGAGCACGCCGAGGCGCCGCCGGATCATCGCCGTGCGCCCTTCGGCGGGTTAGGATCCATCGCGCTGACAAGCATGCACGGGGGAGGCGGATGCGCGGGACCGCACGGCAGGCACCCATCGACGGCGTGGCGAAGGCCCGGCTCGGGCGGATCGTCGCGAGCGCCCGCGAGAGCGACGTCACGAGCCAGGACCTCGTGCTGTCGTCGATGCGCGAGGCGATCATCACGGGAGCCCTCCCGCCCGGCACCCGGCTGCGGCAGGAGAAGCTCGCCGAGCTCTTCGGCACGAGCCGCATCCCCGTCCGCGACGCCCTCCGCGCCCTCGAGTACGAGGGGCTCGTCTCGTCGGAGCCGTACCGCGGCTTCGCGGTCACGCAGCTCGACGCCGACGACATCGAGGAGGTCTACGACCTGCGCATCCTCCTCGAGAGCCACGCCGTGCGCCTCGCCGTCCCGCTCATCACGGACGAGGACCTGCGCGCGCTCGAGGAGCTGTACGCGGAGATGACCGGCGCGGCCGCCGGCGAGGCGCAGCTCGCCGCGCGCGAGCGCTTCTACATGCGCCTCTACTCGATCACCGGCCGGCCGCGGCTCGTGCGCCTCATCTCGCGCCTGCGGCAGGAGGTCGCGCGGTCGCTCCGCTACCCCACCCTGCAGCACGCGCCCGAGCACCACGCGACGTTCTTCGACGCGATCCGCGCGGGCGACGCGGACCGCGCCGTGTCGCAGCTCTCGAGCCACTACCGGCGCGTGGCGATCCTCATCCGCCGGTACCTGCGCGGGGATGCGATGCCCGGCGCGCGCGCGAACGGAGGGAAGGCACATGCGGCTCGCGGGTAAGACCGTCATCGTCTCCGGCGCCGCGCACGGCATCGGCCGCGCCTACGCCGAGCGGCTCGCGGCGGACGGCGCGAAGGTCGCGCTCCTCGACATCGACGGGAAGCGCAACGACGAGGTCTGTGCCGGGATCCGCGAGCGCGGCGGCACGGCCATCGCGATGCGCACGGACGTGCGCGACTTCGCCCAGTTCAAGGCGGCCGCGGACCGCGCGGCGGCCGAGTTCGGCTCGCTCACCGGGATCGTGAACAACGCCGGGATGCTGAACGTCGTGCCGATCTCGCGGACGAAGTTCGAGGACATCCCGGACGAGGAGTGGGACGAGTCGTTCCGCCTCAACACGAAGAGCGCCTGGTACGGCTGCAAGGCGGCCGTGCCGCACCTGCGGAAGGCGGGGGGCGGCTCGATCGTGAACATCGGCTCGAGCACGATCTTCCGCGGCGTCCCGACGCGCGCCCACTACGTCGCGGCGAAGGCCGCCCTCATCGGCTTCAACCGCACGATCGCGCGCGAGCTCGGCGGCGACAACATCCGCGTGAACCTCGTCTGCCCGGGCAGCACGCTGAGCGAGGAGGACCCCGACGAGAAGACGATCGCGATGCGGACGGATCCCGTGAAGACGCGCTGCATCCAACGCATCGAGCGGCCGGCGGACCTCGTCGGGACGATCTCGTTCCTCATGTCCGACGACAGCGCGTTCATCACGGGCCAGACGTTCCTGGTGGACGGCGGGAGCGCGATGCACTGACGGCAGCGAGGTCTGGCTCCGCCCGCTAGTGGATCTCGGGCCGCCACACCTCGAATCGCTTCTCGAGGACGCGGATCATCTCGCCCATGATCAGGCCGAACAGGCCGAAGAGGATGATCCCGAGCATCACGCGTGAGGTGTCGAGGAACGTCCCGTACAGGCTGATGTAGAAGCCGACGCCCTGCGTCGACGAGATGATCTCGGCGCTCACCACGCCGACGAGGCCGCGCCCCGCACCGATGCGGATGCCGGAGAGGATGAACGGGATCGCGCTCGGGATCGCGACCGAGCGGAACGCGAGCCAGCGCGATCCCCCGAACGACCGCGTGATCTCGAGGTGGCGGCGCGCGATCGACTGCACGCCCGTGAACGTCGTGACGACGATCGCGAAGAACGCCGAGAGGAAGACGACGATGGCCTTCGACTCCACGCCGATCCCGGCGATCAGCACGATGAGCGGGATGAGCGCGACGTTCGGCGTCGCGTTGAGGCCCGCGAGAAGCGCGGAGAGGACGTAGTCGACCCGTCGGAACCACCCGATCACGAGCCCGATCGGGATCCCGATCACGAGCGCGGCGCCGAAGCCGAGGGCGAACTCCGAGAGGCTCGTCGTGATGTGCGGCCAGATCACACCGGAGCCGAAGTCGATGACCGCCACGTTCCAGATCCGCGTCGGACGGCTCAGGAGACCCCGGCTGATGAGACCGAGCTCGACGCCGAGCTCCCAGATGAGGATCACGGCGACGAAGCCGATGAGGCCGAGCAGGACGCGCTCGCCCGTCGTCCGCGGAGCGACGAGCCGGCGCAGCGTCCAGAGCGGCGGCGGCGTCGCGGTCACGACGCTCACGCCCCGCGCTCCAGCGACGGCACCTTGCTCCGCGTCCCGAGGAGCGACCAGATCTGCGCCTCGTAGCGCGTGAACTGCGGCGTCTGCTTCACGGAGAGCTCGCGCGGGCGCGGGAGCTCGATCTCGATGTCCGCGATGATCCGGCCGGGTCGCGCCGCCATGACGACGACACGGTCCGACAGGTAGATGGCCTCGTCGATCTGGTGGGTGACGAACAGCACCGTCTTCTTCGCGGCGTTCCAGATGCGCAGCAGCTCGGCCTGCATCGACTCGCGCGTCTGCGCGTCGAGCGCAGCGAACGGCTCGTCCATGAGGAGGATCTCGGAGTCGACGGCGAGAGCGCGCGCGAGGTTCGCGCGCTGCTGCATCCCGCCCGACAGCTGGTAGGGGTACTTGTGCTCGAAGCCCTTGAGCCCGACGAGCTCCACGTACGGCAGCGCGCGCCTGCGCGCCTCCTTCCGCGGCACGCCCGAGCAGACGAGCCCGTACGCGACGTTGTCCACGACCGAGTACCACGGGAAGAGCGCCGCGTCCTGGAACACCATCGCGTCCTCGCGCGCCTTGCCCGCGCTGCGGAGGCGGATCTCCCCGCCGGTGGAGCGGAGGAGGCCGTTCACGATCTTGAGGAACGTCGACTTGCCGCAGCCGCTCGGCCCGAGGAGGCTCACGAACTCGCCGTCGGCGACGTCGAGGTCGACGCTCTCGATGGCGAGGAGCGAGTGGCCCGTCTGCCGGTCGCGGTACTCCATCTGCACGCCGCGCGCGGAGAGCGCGAGCTCGGGCATCAGTTCGTCTCCTCGAGGTCGAGGCTCGGACGCCAGCGCTGGAAGTAGCGCTCGAGCGCGCCGACGCCCTCGTACGCGACGACGCCGAGCAGCGTGAAGATGAGCACGCCGAAGATCATCCGGTCGCTCTGGAGCGAGTGTTCCGCCTTGAGGATCATCACGCCGAGCCCTTCGGTCTGCGCGTAGAACTCCGCGATGATCACGCCCGCGAGCACGCGCCCCACGGCGAGCCGCAGCCCGCTCACGATGAACGGCACGGTGCCGGGCAGCACGATCGAGGTGAAGATGAGGCGGTCCTTCGCGCGGAAGGAGCGCGCCACGTCGAGGAACTGGCGCTCGACGGTCCGTACACCCTCGACCGTCGGCAGGATGATCGAGAAGAACCCGCCGAGGAACACGATGACCGTCTTCATCTCGACGCCGAGGCCCGCCCAGAGGACGACGAGGGGCACGAGCGCCGCGCGCGGGAGGGCGTTCGTGAAGTTGAGCCACGGATCCGCCGCGAGCGAGAGCCGCCGGTACCAGCCGATCGCGATGCCGAGCGGGACGGCGGTCGCCACCGCGAGCAGCGTGCCGACGCCGAGCTCCATGCCGCTGATGCGCGCGTCGTTCCAGAACCGCGGCAGCGTGATCTCGCGCGCGCCGGCGGCGGCCACCTCGAGGGGCGACGAGAAGAAGAACTTGTCGATCCAGCCGGCGTCCGCGCCGATCTGCCAGACGACGAAGAAGAGGACCACGCCGGCGGCGCTGAGGACGGTGCGCTCGTTCCGGCGGTACCAGCGCACGAGAGGGTGCCGCCGGTGGCGGACCCGCGGCGTGATGAGGCGGTAGGTCGCGGCCGTCACTGGGCGCGCACCGCCTGCCGGCCGGCGCCGTCGCGCGTCGCGACCGCGCCGTCGTCGAGGATCGCGCTCCCGCGGAGGAACGTGTACACGGGGACGCCGGTGACCTCGCGGCCCGCGTAGGGCGTCCAGCCGCACTTCGAGAGCACGCCCTCGTCGGTGATCGTCATCTTCCGCGCCGGATCGACGAGCACGATGTCGGCGTCGGCGCCTTCGCGGATCGCGCCCTTCTTCGGGTAGAGGCCGAAGAGCTTCGCGGGACGCGTCGCGGTCGCATCGGCGACGCGCTCGAGCGTCAGCTTCCCGGCAGCGACGTCGGTGAGGAGGAGCGAGAGGTAGTACTGCGTGGACGGCGTCCCGGTGTGCGCCTTCCAGCCGTCGGTCCAGCCCGGCTCCTTCTCCTCGCGGAGGTGCGGCGCGTGGTCGGTGGCCATGATGTCGACGGTCCCGTCGAGGAAGCCGTCGTACACCGCGTCGGCGTGGTGCGGCGCGATGTAGTACGAGAGCGCGTACGACCCGAGGCGCTCGACGGTGGCCCAGTCGTTCCCGAGCCAGAAGCACCAGGGATTGACCTCCGCGGAGACCGCGCGCCCCGCCGCCTTCGCGGCGCGCAGCATCTCGACGACGCGCTTCGTCTGCGTGTGGAGCAGGTGCAGCCGCACGCCCGTCGCCTCCTGGAGCCGGAGGAGCACGCCGACCGCCGTGTCCCAGATGACGCCGTCGTCGTGCGCGTAGGCCTTCGCGTAGGCGCGGAAGTCGCGCTCGCCGCGCGACCAGTACTCCTTCTCGATCACGTCCATGAGCGACTGGTCGTGCGGGTGGACCATCAGCGGCAGGCCGGTCGCCTTGATCGCCTTCATGCGCTCGTAGAGCTCGCCGTGCTCGTGGAGCCCGATGCCCGGCATGTGCGGGTACGAGCGGCCGGTGTCCACGACCATGAAGATCTTGAACGCGAGGATCCCCCGCTTCGCGAGCTCGGGGATCTCGGCGAGCTGCACGCCCGACGCGTTCACGTTCCAGTCGATCGGCGCGCGCTTCCGGTAGATCTCGATCATCCCGTCGAGGTCCTTCGCCGTCGTGGGCGTCGGGCTCACGTTGGGCATCGCGACGGACGTCGTCACTCCGCCGGCGGCGCACTGGCGGCCGATCGTGGTGAGGTCCTCCTTGTGCGTGAACCCGGGCTCGCGGTGGTGCGAGTGCATGTCGATCATCCCCGGAAGCGCGATGAGGCCGTCCGCCTTCACCTCCCGCTTGGCCGACGGGCCCTTCCCCGCGTCCGCGATCCCGCTGATGCGCTCGCCGTCGATGGCGATGTCCACCTTGCGCGTCCCTTCCTCGAGGACCGCGTTCGCGCCGCGGATGACGACGTCGCTCATGCGGATGCGCCTCCCTGGATGTACCGCACCGAACCCTCCCCGTCGTGGATCTCGATGTCCCGCTCGCCGAGGACGAGCCCGCGCAGCCATTCGACCATGAGCGGGATCACCTGCGCGGCGTTCTGCTTGTACGCGGCGTAGTGCGTGGTGTTCGTCTGCATGACGAGCCGCTTGGGGGAGCGCGCGGCCTCGAAGAGCCGTACCGCGTGGTCGGTGGGCGTCACGGCGTCCTCGTCGACGGCGATGACCATGAGGCCGCGCACCCGGCCCGCGACGTCGAGCGGGCGGTACTCGAGGATCTCCTGCGCGGCGGCGAGCGGCACGGCCGTGGGGATGCGCGAGTCGACGTCGGCCTTCACCGCGGTCGCGCGGCGCTCGGGCGTCTCGACCATGATCCCCTCGCGCGGATGCACGTCCGTGCCATTTCCCGTCGCGGCGCGCGCGCGGCGGTCCGCATCGACGGCGGCGAGGAACGCGACCCACTCGTGCTCCGCGCGCATCCGGTGGAGCCAGTCGCGCCCGTCGGCGACGGGCACCTGGCTGATGGTGGCGCGGATCTCCGGCTCGTACGCCGCGGCGAGGACCGCGTTGCCTCCGCCGGTGCCGCCGCTGCCGAAGATCGCGCCCCGCCCCGGATCCACGTCCGGCCGCCCGCGCATGTAGGCGATCGCGTTCCGCCAGTCCTGGACCTGCCACGCGGGCGAGAGCGTCCCGCGGTCGCCCTCGCTCGCGCCGAACCCGCGGTAATCGAAGATCAGCACCGCGAAGCCCGCCTGCGTGAACGCCTCGTGGTAGGGCTGGTAGAGCTTGGCGTCCGCCAGGCCGAGCCAGCCCGGACCCTGCACGATGAACGGGATGCGGCCCGCCGGAGCGTCCGGGAGATGGAGGAAGCCGCGCAGGCGCGCGCCCTCGCTGAACAGCTCGACGTTCTGTGTGCGCATCTGCGCGTTCTGTATACCGAAAGCGTGAGCCGCCCGTTCTTCCTCCTGCTCGCCGTCGCCGCGGCGATCACGACCACGAAGGGCGCGACCGAGCTCGTCCTGCCTCCCTACCTCGACGCCTACGGGTACTCGCTCGAGCTCATCGGCGCGCTCGCCTCCCTCGTCGCGGTCGTCCAGCTCGGCTCGCGCCTGCCCGTCGGGCTCGCGTACCGCGCGGAGCAGGCGAAGCGGCAGTTCGCCCTCGCGCTCGTCGCCTTCGGCGTGTCGGTCGTGGGCCTCGGGCTCGCGCGGGGCGACCCCGCCGCGATCGTCGCGCTCTCGGCGCTCCACGGCCTCGCCTTCGGGAGCGTCACGACGCTCGGCCTCGCGCTGATCATCGACCTCACCGGGGGCAAGCGGGCGGGCCGCTCCATGGCCTGGTACACCGCCGCGAACTCGCTCGGCTACGCGCTCGGCGCGCTCGGCGGCGGCGCGGTCGCCGACCGCGCCGGGCTCGCGCCGACGCTCGCGGTCGTCGGCTGGCTCCCCTTCGCCGCCGCGCTGGCGCTCCGCCTTCTCCCCGCGCTCGAGGGCGCGCCGCTCCCCACGGAGCGCGGGGCCGGCGTGCGCGGCGTGCTCGGCGCGATCCGCGACCTCGACCCGCGCGTGTGGGTCGCGTTCGTGATCGTCGTCTACATCAACGTCATCGCCGACAGCGTCGACACCTTCTTCCCCGTGTACGCGCCGGCCGTCGGCATCCCGCTCGCGACCGTCGGCCTCCTCCGCGCCTTCAAGAGCGGCGCGGCGATCTTCATCCGCTCCACCGGGCCGCTGTTCCTCGGCGCGGTCGACCACCGCGTCGTCACCGTCGTCGCGATCGTCGCGTCGGCCGCCGCGACCGCGGCGCTGCCGCTCTCGACCTCGACGCTCGTGCTCATCGCGATCTTCATCGTGCTCGGCCTCACGCGCGGCGTCCTCCGCGCGACGAGCGCGGCGCAGATCGCCGAGATCCGCGGCGAAGGGCGCGACGTTGGGCTCGCGTCCGGCGTGTACAACTCGGGGCTCGACCTCGGGACGATCGTCGGGCCGCTGGTCGGCGGCGTGATCGCGGGCGCGCTCGGCATCCCCGCGATGTTCCAGATCGTCGCCGCCGCGAGCCTCGCGGCATGGCTCGCGGTGCAGCTCGCGACGATGCGTGCGCGCGCACGAGCGCGATCGGGCCAAATGTCATACCTTTAGTCGAGATCACCAGGAGGAGCTGCCAGTGAGCGAAGACGGGCGCGTGTTCCTGCGCGGCATGGACTCCCCGACGTACGGCCTCAAGCACTACCGGGACAGGCAGCGCAGCCAGGACCGCGTCCGCAAGGCGGGCACCGTCGTCGACGACGCGAGCGTCGGCCACTCGGGCGACGAGGACTCCAAGCAGTCGCGGACGTACTGGATGCTCGGGCCGGGCGACGAGCGGTTCCTCACGCAGACGCTCCAGGTGCACTTCGTCGAGCTCATGCCCGGCGGCACGAACTACGGGCACGGCCACCAGAACGAGGCGCACTTCTACATCCTCGAGGGCAAGGGCTACGAGATCCACGACGGGCAGCGCTACGAGTGGGAGAAGGACGACCTCGTCATCGTCCACACCGATTCGAAGCACAAGCACCACAACCTCTCGGCCACCGAGCGCGCGCTCGCGCTCGTGATGAAGGCGAAGACGTCGTGGATGGTGCTCGGGCTGCTGCAGCAGGGCCGCTCCGGCACGCTCGAGAGCGAGGAGCGGTACGGGCCGCGCGAGGACTGGTCGCAGCTCTGGACGCCGGGCTGGCAGAAGCAGAAGAAGGTCATCAAGCCGTCGGACACCAGGTGGGAGACGACGCGCGACGGCCGCGTCCGCACGATCCTCTCGACGCAGCGCATCGACGCGCGCACGCACTCGCTCGACCTCTACCAGCAGGAGGTCCCCGGCGGGAGCCGCTCGGGGAAGCACTGGCACATGGCGGACGAGGCGATCTACGTGATCTCGGGCCGCGGCTACAGCCTCCAGTGGGACGTCGAGGCCGAGATCGACGACAAGTACTACGCGCGCATCGCGAAGGAGCCGTCCCGCTGGGAGTTCGCCGCGGGTGACCTCCTCTACGTCCCGCAGAACACCGTCCACCAGACGTTCAACGCCGACGCGAAGGAGCCGCTCGTGTTCCTCTCGGCGCAGAACCGGCTGTTCAAGCACCTCGGGTACGACAACGTCGTCCACTTCGAGGACGCGCCGGAGCACGCTGGACGCGAGCGCGAGGCGGTCGGGGCTCCGGGCCGCTGACGAGCGACTTCTACCGCGACTGGCTCGCGCGCAGCGAGCGCGTCCAGAGCGCGCTCAAGGACCCGCCGGTCGTCGCGCGCGGACGGGCGCTGCCGTGGGTCTCGACGCCGCAGGACGCGCGCGTCCAGCTGCTCATCGGCGCGGCCACGGGCTTCCCGACACAGGGGACGGCGCTCCAGAGGGCCGAGATCGCGCCGGCCTGGCGCACCGGCCGCCACGTCCACGGCGAGGAGGCGATCCACGTCGTCTCCGGCACCGGCTTCGCGGTGATCGACGGCGCGCGGTACGACTGGAAGGCCGGCACGACGATCCACATCCCCTACCGCGCGGAGCACCAGCTCGTGAACACCGGGACCGAGACGGCTCTGTACGTGTCCGCGGTCACGCACGACCTCGACCTCGTGACGAACATCGGCTGGATCGAGCAGCAGGAGGAGACGCGCGACGACAGGGGCGAGCTCGCGTCGCGCCACCCCGCCGAGACGTCGCAGTACGCGGCGGACGGCAGGCGCATCGCGCTCCACTTCGAGGACGCGATCGACGAGAAGAAGCGGCGGCTCGAGGGGCACGCGCACCACAAGCCGGGGAAGGGCGCCCACCGCCACGGCGGGATCTGGATCCTCATGGGCGGGAGCGAGAGCCCGTCGGACGAGACGAACGGCTTCCGCGCGAAGGCCGCCGCCATGACGAACATCTTCGAGGAGGCGCCGCGCTCCCGGAGCCACCGGCACACGCACACCGAGGCGTTCCTCTACGTCCTCGAAGGGCGCGGGTACTCGGAGATCGACGGCGCGCGCCACGACTGGGAGGCCGGCGACGCGGTGCACGTTCCGCCGCGGATGACCTGGCACGAGCACTTCAACGACTCCGACGCGCGCACGCGCACCCTCAGGATCGAATTCGGGATCCGCTTCTTCTACGAGTCGCTGTGGAAGGGCTTCGAGAAGGTGCAGGACACGCTGGAGGGCGCGAAGCTCTAGCGGGCGGCCGTCACCGCTCGGCGAACACGAGGCTCTTCACCACCACAGGCACGACGCCCTTCTCCGGGTGGACCGTGCCGACGTCGATGAAGTCGAGGTCCGAGAGCGCGATCTGGTCGACGCAGACGAGCGGCGCCGTGACGCCGTGCTCGTCCCGCAGCGACTGGCCGACGATCCCCGCCAGGTCGGCGTCGATCACGACGACGAGCGGACCCCGGACGAGCCCGCGCGTGCCCCGCGCGATGCCCGCGCAGAGCGCCCGGACGGCCGGATACGCGGGGCCGTGCCGCCAGCGCACGGCGAGGGCGAAGCGCCCGTCCTCGCGGTCGAGCCGCTCGATCCCCTGCCGGATCTCCGCGGCGATCGCGTCCGCGTCCGCGGCGGCCGGACGGAGCGCGACGGCGGCGAGGTCGCGGAGCGGGAGGAGCGAGGGGTCGGTGAGGAAGAGCGTGTCGCCGCTCACCTGCACCGTGTACTGCGACGCGCCGATGCACGTCGCACGGATGGCCTCGGCGGGCCGGAGCACGCGGAAGCCGGACGCGCGCCCGACGACCGCGGCGCCGAGCGCGCGGCCGAGGTCGCCGAACTCGCGGTCCTGAAGGCCGTTCACGTACTCCCCTACGCCGCCGGAGAACACGAGGACCGGGTACGGCCCGGCCCGACGTATCGGTTCCGTCAGCCAGAGGCCGGCCGGCACCGCCGCGCCGTCCGCCGTGCGGAGCGCGAGCTCGGCGATGCGGTCGGCGAGCGCCGTGACCGCGGCCTCGTCGATGCGCTCTCCCGCCGCGAGACGCACGCCCGCGTCCTTCGCGAGCCGCTCGCCCGCGCGTGTGACCGCGCGCACCACGCGGTCGGCGTCCCACGAGACGACCCGCGCGCCGAGGTCGAGCGCCGCGGTCTCCTCGACCCGCCCCACGGCGCAGACCGCGAGCTTCGTCGTGCCGCCGCCGATGTCCACGCTCAGGACGAGCGGCGTGGCGGGATCGCGCGACGCGGCGACGGCGCCCGACCCGTGCGCGGCGAGGAGGCTCTCGAGGTGGTGGCCGGCCGTGGCGCAGACGAACTTCCCCGCCTCGCCGCTGAACAGCGCGACGATCGCCGCGGCGTTCTCCTTCCGCGCGGCCTCGCCGGTCGCGATGACGGCCCCGGTGTCGACCTCGTCGCGCGTCCAGCCCGCCTCGCGGTACGAGCGCTCGATGAACGCGCGCAGCGCCTCGGTGTCGATGCGCCGAGCCGACGAGTACGGGGTGAGGATCACGTCGGAGCGGTGCGCGACGGTGCGCTCGACGACCGCGTACGCGCTCGACAGGCGCAGCCCCTGGCGCTCGAGCCCGAGCTCCGAGAAGATCAGGTGCGAGGTCGTCGTGCCGACGTCGATGCCCACCGTCCGGAGACGGAGGCGCTCGGTCGCGACCTGGCCCTCGTCGTCCTCGTCGTGACCGTGGCCGTGATGGTGGTGCGAGTGCGGGCTAGACGCGGACCGGGAACTCGTCCATCTTCACCTGCACCCCGCGGGCGCCGCAGCGCTCGACGTACGTGCGGTGGACGCGCGGATCCTGGTCCTCGTACTCGATCTGGTTGCCGCCCTGCGAGACGTCCTTGTCGACGCCCTGGTTGTCGAGGTACTGCGAGAGCTTCCACTTGTTCCCGCCCCAGCGGATCGCGAGGTAGCGGGCCGGCTCGCTGCCGGTGTTGAAGTGCTGGTGCCACCACTGCCCGGGCGGGACGAAGAGCGCGCCGGGCTTCCAGCTGACCTCGACGTTGTTCTCGAGCGAGTTGGGCCACATCCACGAGTAGCCCTCGCCCGAGAGCATCACGACGTGGTAGCCGGGACCGTGGCGGTGGCCCTTCTTGTACGTGCCGACCGGGAACTCCGACACGTGCGAGACCATCGTGTTGTTCGCGAACTCGAAGCGGATGTTCTTGCTGCCCGCGCCGCGCTCGAGCCAGTCACGCAGCTTGAAGCGGCGGATGTCGGCCACGAAGTTCGTCTCCCACACGCGTCCGGTGTAGAGCGTGCCGGAGCCGTCGAAGTACTCGTTGCGGGCGTCGTAGCGGTCCCGGAACTTCCAGTCAACGCCGAAGATGAAGTCCTTGTTGTGGAGGAGATTCATCATGATCGGCATCGTCGTCACCGCGAGCAGGCGCGCCGGGAGCGAGCCCGAGCCGTTGTGGAGGCGATGGAGCGTGTTCAGCGGAACGGAGAAGAGGCTCCCCTCCTGCCACTCGAACGAGACGGGCGTCTCGCCCTCGTTCCACACCTCGCACGTGCCGCGCCCGGCCAGCACGAAGAAGTACTCCTCGAAGAGGTGCTTCTCGGGCGCGCTCGAGCGGCCGGGGTCGAGCTCGATGAGGTAGCCGTTGTCGGTGTCCTCGGCGCCGTGGAGGCGGATGTACGCGCCCTTCGCGTCGAGGCGGGCCCATTTGCCCACCTCAGCGGTCCGGAGGTCGTCCACCGCGTACCCCGTGTGGATCGGGATGCCCTCGGTCGCGATGAACTGCTCGTAGAAGCCCTTGCCCCAGGTGTCGGGACGCTTCTGCTCCTGTCCCTGCGCGGCATCGACGCTCATGCCAGCACCTCCGTTCCGCCCGGAGCGATCGTACCGAAGATCGCGGCATGATCGCCCGGAGTGCAGCAGGACATCGCGCGCGACGTCCGCCTCGCCGTCCCGCCGGAGCGGGCGTGGACAGCGCTCCTCGACTTCGACCGCGTCGCGTCGTGGCTCCCGATCGTCCACCGGCTCCGGGCGGTCGAGCCCGGCCGCCGGTACGCGGCCGTCCTCGAGGACCGGGTCGGGCCGTTCGCGCTCCGCGCGGACCTCACCGTGGACGTCGCCGCGGATGAGCAGGCGCGGCGGCTTCGCGTGACGGCGAGCGGCGAGGACCGCCAGGTCGCGTCACGCATCTCGGCGACGCTCGAGGTCACGGTGACGCCCGACGGCGACGGCGCCCTCCTCGCGGCGCGCGGCCGCTACGAGATCACCGGGCGCGTCGCGACGCTCGGTGCGAGCGCCATCCGCAAGAAGGGCGAGCACGCGCTCGACCAGTTCTTCGCGAACGCGGCGCGGGAGATCCCGGCCTAGGCGGCCACCTCGCGCGACTCGTCGAGCTCGCCGGTCGCGCTCACCTCGTCCTGGGCCGCGCGACGAGAGGCCCGCGGCCGCGCGGCGCGCAGCCGGCGTGCCGGCCTCTAGCGGGCGAGCGAGCGGGCGTGGTACTCGAACGCCTTCCGCGCGGCACCCGGACGCCAGATCTGCTCGCGCTTGCGGAGCGCCTCGTCGGCCGGCGTGTGCTTCGCCGCGGTGCCGCCCGACTCCGCGAGCAGCTGGATCTCCGACGCGCGCTCGAGCGCGAGCGCGCCGACGCACGCCTCGGCCACGTCCGCGCCCGCGACCGCGATCCCGTGGTTGCGCAGGAAGACGCCGCGCCCGCTTCCGAGCGCGCGCGCCACGGCGCGGCCCTGCTCGGCCGTGCGCACGAGCTCGGTGAACTCCTCGAAGATCGGCACCTCGGGCGGCCAGAAGAACGCCGCCTCGTGGCTGATCGGACGGAGCGGCCGGCCGCGCGCGCCGAGCGCGATGCTGTGCTTCGGGTGCGTGTGCACGACCGACAGCACGTCGGGGCGCGCGCGCATGACCTCGGTGTGGATCGGGTACTCGGTGTGCCGCTCGCGCGTGCCCCCGAGCACGGCGCCGTCGAGGTCGATCAGCACGAGGTCGTCCTCGCCGACCTCCTCGAGGCCGAGCCACGCGGGCTTCATCCAGCAGCGCTCCCAGCCGGCGAGCCGCGCGGTCACGTGCCCGTACACGTTGTCGCCCTGATCGTTCGCCGCGAGGATCCGGCACGCGAGCGCGAGGTCGCGCCGGAGGGCGCGCTCCGCCTCGTTCAACGTTCGATGCCGCCCCACCTCTTGAACAGCGAGTGCTCGATCCCGAGCTGGTCGAGCGCCTTCCCCACCGAGTGGTCCACGAGCTCCTCGATCGTCTTCGGGCGGATGTAGAAGCCGGGGACCGGCGGGAGGATCGTCGCGCCCGCGAGCGACGCCTCGCGCATCAGGCGCAGGTGCCCCGCGTGGAGCGGGGTCTCGCGGACCATGAGCACGAGCGGCCGGCGCTCCTTGAGGTGCACGTCGGCCGCGCGGGTCATGAGCTCGTCGTTGTACGAGTTCGCGATCGCCGAGAGCGTCTTCATGCTGCACGGCGCGACGATCATGCCGCTCGTGAGGAACGTCCCGCTCGAGAGCGGAGCCGCGAGGTCCTTCGGGTCGTGCACGTGGTGCGCGAGCGCGAGCACCTCGTCGACCGTCGAGTCGGTCTCGTACTCGATCGTGGCGCGCCCGCCCGACGACACGATGAGGTGGATCTCGACGTCCGTCGCCGCGCGGAGGGCGCGGAGCGTGCGCACGCCGTAGATCGCGCCCGACGCGCCGGAGATGCCCACGACGACGCGCCGCGTCACGTCGGGTACCCCTCCGGTGCCTCGTCGCTCGTCCAGTGGCCGACGTGCGTGTAGCGCCGCCGGTAGCGGAGGAGGGCGTCGCGCTTCGAGGCGTCCACCGTGTGCCCGACGACCTCGCCGACGAAGAGGACGTGGTCGCCGGTGGGACGCTCGTCCAGCACGCGGCACCACAGGACGGCGATGCTCCCGGCGACGCCCGGCGCCCGCAGCCCCTCCGGCGGGTCGAGCGGGCGGATGCGGAGCGTCTCGAACTTGTCCGTCCCGGGAGCCGACCTGCCGGCGGCGATGGCCTGGTCCTGCTGCGCCGCGTGGAGGAGCGAGACGCTGAACTCGCGCGAGCGCTGGATCAGCCTCGTCGTGCGCGAGCCCGGATGCTCCGCGACCGCGACGAGGGCGGGCGACAGCGAGACGTACATGCAGGTGCCGGTCGCGCACGAGCGCTCCTCGCCGTCGGCGGCGCCGATGATCGCGACACCGTGAGGGATCTGCGCCAGCGCGGTCCGCGCGAGCTCGTAGCGGTCCTGCCCTTCGCTCACTTCGGGAGGTCCGATGGTATTACCATTCGCATCCCGAGATCAGCGCAAGGAGTCCGAGATGGCCACCACCGTGCTCCGCCGCACCGACACCCCGGCCGACCTCCGCGAATGGCTCGAGCGCATCGACGGGATCGGCGAGCTCCAGGTGGTGACCGGCGCGACCGCCGAAGAGGACATCGGGATGGCCACGGAGCTCCTCGGCCGGACGCGCGGGACGAAGGCGACGATCTTCGACGAGATCCCGGGGTACAAGAAGGGCTTCCGCGTCCTCTCGAACGCGCTCGGCTGGTTCCCGCGGGTCGCGGTCACGCTCGGGCTCGACCCGAAGGCGTCGCCGCACGACCTCGTGAAGCAGTGGCAGGAGCGGATCCGCAAGGGGGTCGAGCCGATCCCCGCCGAGTGGGTCAAGGACGGGCCGGTCTTCGAGAACGTCATGCGCGGCGACCAGGTCGACTGCACGATCTTCCCGACGCCGAAGTGGCACGAGTTCGACGGCGGCCGCTACATCGGCACCGGCTCGTTCGACATCACGAAGGACCCCGACGAGGGCTGGGTGAACCTCGGGACCTACCGCGTCATGGTCCACGACAAGACCCGCGTCGGCTTCTACATCTCGCCCGGCAAGCACGGGCGGCAGCACCGCGACAAGTACTTCGCGCGGAAGGAGCGCATGCCCGTCGCCTTCGTCGCGGGCGGCGACCCGCTCCTCTTCTGGGCCGCGTGCACGGAGATCCCCTACGGGATCACCGAGTACGACTGGGCCGGCGGCGTCCGCGGCTACCCCTACCGCGTCATGAAGGGCCCGGTCACCGGCCTGCCGATCCCCGTCGACGCGGAGATCGTCTTCGAGGGCTTCGTCGACCCGGACGAGCGCGAGGTCGAGGGGCCGTTCGGCGAGTGGACCGGCTACTACGCGTCGATGGACCGGCCCGAGCCGGTCCTGCACGTCGAGGCGATCTACCACCGCAACGACCCGATCATCCTCGGCTCGCCGCCGAACGTGCCGCCGGACGAGCAGTCCTTCTACCGCGCGTTCATGCGCTCCGCGCGCCTCCGCGGCGACCTCGAGTCGGCGAGCATCCCGGGCATCACAGGCGTGTGGTGCCACGAGGTCGGCGGCTCGCGCCTCTTCAACGCGATCTCGATCGAGCAGCGCTACGCGGGCCACTCGCGCCAGGTCGGGCACGCTGCGGTCAGCGTGCACACCGGCGCCTACCTCGGCCGCTACGTCGTGGTGGTCGACAGCGACATCGACGTGATGGACCTCGAGCAGGTCATGTGGGCGATGTGCACGCGCTCGGAGCCGTCCGAGTCGATCGACATCATCCCCCGCTTCTGGAGCGGGCCGCTCGACCCGCGCATCCACCCGGACAAGAAGGGCTTCTCGTCGCGCGCGGTCATCGACGCGACGCGGCCGTGGGAGTGGAAGGACAAGTTCCCGATGTCGCAGCTCCCCACCCCCGCGACGAAGGCGAAGGCCTACGAGAAGTGGGGCTGGCTCGTGGGCAAGGGAGAGAAGCCGAAGGGCCGCTAGGCCCTCGATCGCGGAACGCGACCGCTTGGGCGGGCGGCTCGGCGTCGGTCGCGTCGCGTCTGCGACGCCCCACGCGCCCGCTCCGGGGCGCTCGTCTGACGTGGATCCCGATGCACGGTCGACGGCCAGCCGCGCTCCTCTCCTGCGGAGCGGGGCCGGTCGCCGTGCCGATGAGGATCCGTTCTGGCGGAGCGCGCTCGCGGGCGAGATCGTCCGCGCGGAATTACGGCAGGACGTTCAGTCGCGTCTGCGCCGGAGGCGACCCGTACTGAGATAGCCAGGCGATCCCCTCGCGGACGACCTCGGTGTTCAGGAAGTACGTGCCGGCGCTTTGCGGCTGGTCGTAGAACACCGCGATCGTCCGACTCTCGCCGGGCCGCAACTCGCCGCCGATCGATGTTCGCCGTCCATCCCAGACGATCAGCCGCCCATCGCCATCGAACACGTGGTACGAGACGGCGAACGGACCGTTCTGTTCCCAGGTCACGTTGCCGGTGTTGGTCACGGTGACTTGCAGGATCATCGTCGGACCCGCGTTCGCCTTGATGTCAAAGGTCCCCGGAGCGTCGTAGCGTGCCGAAAAGCGCTGGCCCTCGATGGTCGTGAAGAATCGCACGGGTGTGCCGCCGAGGAACTCGAACCAGGCGACGCCCTCACGGACGAGGTCCAGAGTGAGCCGAACGGACGATGAGGCACCGAGACCAGCGTCGGGTGTGCGCACTCGGGCGGTGAGCGTGGTCGTGGCGCCCGGCGCGACATCAGCGGGCAAGGCGGTCCGCGATCCGTCCCAAACAAGGGTGCGGCCCGCGGAGTCGTGCCAGTGGTACGAAAGGACGATCGGCGCGGCGCCTGACGCATTCCAGGTCGTCGTACCGATGTTGGTGATCGGCACCTGCACCGTGTGCGTGGTGCCGGTGACGTACGTGAAGATCGGGACCGAGCCGAAGCGGACCGCGTACGGCGCCTCCACCTTCACCGGGTAGAACGTCGCGGGAGTCGGAAACCAGACGACGCCTTCCTTCACGAGGTGGAACCGGAGTTGGTAGTCGCCGGCGTAGGCCGGGACCGCGACGGTCGCGGCGAGGGTGCGCGACGCGCCCGGTGCGACATCGCCACCCAGGGCTGTGCGCAGCCCTTCCCAGACCAGGATGGCTCCGCCTGAGCTCTCCCAGTGGTACGCGAGCAGCACCGGTCCCGGGCCCGTGGAACTCCAGGTCTCGTCACCCGTGTTCTGCACCGTCACGGGCACGCTGATGGTCGAACCCGCGGTGGCTGTGGCAGGCACGGTCGCCGCGTATGTCGCGCTGAGGCGTGGAGCGGGGGCGGACAGCGCGGCCGTGCCTTGCATCACGAGCAGCGCGACGCTGCCCAGGAGAGCGGCGGCTATCCGCACGTTCACGGCACTCCGAAGGCCGCGGCCCTCAGGGACTCGTGCTGCGGTAGGCATAGAGGAGGAGCAAGCTGAACAGCACGACGAGCACGGTCAGCCCTGCCAGAGGAACACGCATGCCGCGCACTATCGCACGCAGCCGGCGCTCAGCCCTGCCGGCGCTCGAGGAGCACCACCATCAGCACGCTCGGCAGGAGCAGGCGCTCGAGCCGCGCGGGCACCTCGCCGACGCGGTCCACGACGAAGCTGCGCTCGAGGAGCGAGCGCCGCTTGAGGATCCTGAGCGACGGCGTGCCCGGCGGCGCCTCGACGCGGTAGGCCGGGTTCACGAGGAGCGTCAGCAGGAGCCCGACGAAGGGGATCTCGCCGATGAGCCCGTCGAGCAGCGCGACCCAGGGGTTCTCCTCCGTGACCAGCGCGACCGGCTCGTCGCGCTCGTCGAGCACGTCGTACGTGGAGCGCCACAGGCTGCGCATCCCGCGCTGCCGGACGCTGCCGACCGCCGCGCCGCTCGCGTCGGTGATCGTGTAGCGCGCGCCGATGTCGAGGATCCGGTCCGCGCGCATCCGGTACAGGACGGCGCCCTGCTGGGAGCCCTCGTGGACGACCACGTCCTCCTTGAGACGGAAGGCCTTCTGGAGCACGTGGCACAGCGGCGTCCCGTTCGCGTCGACGACATCGACGCGCTGGCCGAGCGTGAGGAACCGGAAGCGCAGCGTGAGCGGGAGCTGCACGCGCGCGATGGTAAGCGCGCTAGCCGAGGCCGGCGGCGCGCAGCAGCTCGCCGGGCGGGAGCGGCACGTGGAGCACGCGGTCGAACAGCCCGTACACGAAGGCCCACGAGGCCGCGGCGATCGCGGCCGTGACGGGCCAGCGCTCGCCGCAGGCGCGCAGGTACGCGACCGTCGCGAGCGGGATGGCGACGAGGAACCCGAGCGCCCACACCGCGAGGAAGAACGCCGCGATCCAGCCGACCGCCGCCGCGGTCCGCCGGCGCCGGACGTCGTCGCTCAGCTCGTCGGGCTCCGGCGCGTCCGCCTTCCGCGCCGGCAGGACGAGCGCGAGCAGCGCGAGGACGAGCCCGAAGACCGCGACGGCCATCGGGAACGTGCGCGCGAGCTCCGACCAGCGGCGCGACTCGAGCGCGGCCCAGGCGAAGAGGACCGCGAGCGCGAGGCCGAACGCGATGTCCCAGCGCCGCGCGGTCACGCCGCGCGCCCCGATCGCAGCCGGCGAACCCACGGCTGGAGGTACGGCGAGAGCGCGACGAGCACGGCGGCCGCGAGCATGAACGCGACGCCGGGCCGGAGCAGCCACTCGTAGTCGTAGCGCGAGACCGAGAGCGACAGGTAGTTCTCGATCACGCCGCCGAGGACGAGCCCAAGGATGAGCGGCGCCCGCGGCCAGCCGAGCGCGTTGAGCGCGAGGCCGAGCGCGCCGAAGGCGAGCGCGATCCCCACGTCGAAGAGCGTGTTGCGCTCGGCGTACGCGCCGAGGAACACGAGCGCGATGAGCGGCGGCACGAGCAGCGTGCCGCGCACGCGCGTGATCGCGGCGAGCTGGCGGACGAGGAGCACGCAGATCGCGATCGCGATGACGTTCGCGATGATCATCGTCCACGCCATCGCGAAGGTGATCGCGAGGTCCTTCTCGAGCATATCCTTCCCCGGGACGAGGCCCTGGATGATGAACGCGCCGAGGAGCACGGCCGTGGACACGTTCCCGGGGATCCCGAACGCGACCGTCGGGATGAGCGCGCTCGTGCGCTCGCCGGCCGAGGCGATCGCCGGCGCGATCACGCCCTCCACGGCCCCCTTCCCGAAGCGCTCCGGCGTGGACGAGCTCTGCACGGCGTGGCCGTACGCGATCCACTGGGCGCCGGCGCCGCCGATCCCGGGCGCGACGCCGACGACGACGCCGATCACCGCGGCACGGACCGCGAGCCAGCGATGGCGCAGGACGTCGGCGAAGCCCTGGCGCACGCCGCCGAGGTCGCCGACGTCGCGCCGCGCGATCGCGCTGCGGTGCACGACGAGGTCGACGAGCTCCGGGATCGCGAAGAGGCCGAGCGTCGCGGGCACGATGCGGATGCCCTCCCAGAGGTACAGCTGGCCGAAGACGTAGCGGAGCGTCGCCGTCCCCGGCGCCTGGCCGACGCACGAGAGGAGGAGGCCGAGCGCGGCCACGGCGAAGCCCTTCGCGGGCGAGATGCCCGTGAGGCTCGAGACGAACGCGATGCCGAGCACGGCGAACATGAGGAACTCGGGCGACCCGAACGAGCGCAGGAGCGGCTGGACGACGGGGATCGTGATCATGAGGCTGAGCGCGCCGATGACCGCGCCGATGAACGCACCGAAGAGCGCGGCGCCGAGCGCGCGGCCCGCCTCGCCCTTCTTCGCCATGGTGTGGCCGTCGAGGATCGCCGCGGCCGTGACCGGCTCGCCCGGCACGCCGAAGAGGATCGAGGTGATCTCGCCGGTCATCGCGAGGACCGACGCCATGCCGAGGAGGAACGCGAACGCCTCGGCCGGCTGCATCTTGAAGATGAACGGGAGCATCAGCGCGAGAGCCGTCGCCCCGCCCACGCCGGGCATGATCCCCACGACGAAGCCCGCGCCGATGCCCACGAACATGAGACCGATCGCCGGCCAGGACAGGACCTGTCCGAGGCCGGCGACCAGTGCTTCGAGCACGCTACGCCGCTTCTATTTGAGCGCGAGCGCCGCCTTCAGCGCCTCCATGGTCGCCTTGTCGAATCCGAGGAGCGTGTCGACCGTCTTCTGGACCGCGTCGGCGTTCTTCGGGTTGATGTCGATCTTCGCCTTGACGGCCTCTTCCTTCAGCGCCGGGTCCGCCCACGCCTTCGTGAACGCCTCACGGAGCGCGGCGAGCCGCGCGGCGGGGACGCCCGGAGGAGCCGTGAACGACTTGGAGATCGAGGTCGGCGTGGTGATCGCGAGGACCATCGCCTTGCCGGCGGCGTCCTTCGCGACGTCGGCGGCCATCGGCACGTTCTGCACGACCTTGTCGTCGCCCTGCTGGACGAGCGGGACCATCGTGCCGTCCTGGATGTTCTTGCCCTGGGTCACGCTCATGCTCTCCCAGGTCCAGCAGCCGCCGTGCACCTCGCCGGAGTCCACCGCGCGCGAGATGCCGGCCGTCCCGTTGTAGCCCGAGACGATCTTGATGTTCGCGCCGAGCGCCGTCCGGAGCACCTGCGGGAAGTCGCCGGTGTTCGAGCCCGGGCCGGTCGAGCCGACGATGAACTGCTTGGACCCGCTCATGACGTCCTGGATCTTCGTGAAGCCGCTGTCCTTGCGGGCGATGCACACGATCGTCGCGGAGAACACGCTCCCGAGCCAGCCGAACTTCTTCGCGTCGAACTCGATGTCCGCCGCGCCGAGCGCCTGCTGCAGGACCTGCAGCTCGTTGAAGACGCCGAACGTGAGCCCATCGGGCTGCGCGACCTTGTAGAGGTAGTTCGCGGCGAGGCGGCTCCCGGCGCCCGGCATGTTCTCGACGACGACCGTCGGGTTGCCCGGGATGTACTTGCCGATATGGCGCGAGAGGACGCGCGCCGTCGTGTCGAAGCCGCCGCCCGCCTCGAGGCCGACGATGATGCGGACCGTCTTGCCCTGGTAGAACGCGGCGACGTTCTCGGTCGCCGCGGCAGTGGGTGCCGAGGTGGGCGCGCCGGGCCCGGCCGCGCCGCCGCACGCGGCGATGACGAGCGCGAGGACCGCGAGCACGGATGGACGACCCATCTTCCTGACCCTCCGAGCGGGGCGTGGGGCGCCCCGATGGCGCATCGGTATAACAGATGGACCTTTCGCCTAGAGGTACTTCCGTCCTTCGAGACGGTCGGGCACGACGAGCCCGAGCGCGGCGATCTGCGGCTCCACCTCGGCGATGTACTGGCGCCGTGCCTCCTCGTTCGTCCGCCGCTTGAGCCCCCACTCGATGTAGCGCTCGGTCCGCGCCGAACCGGAGCGCCCGAACATGTCGAGGCCGGTCACGTACCACTTGTCCACGGCCTGCTGCGCCGCGTGCTTCCCGTCCGCGCCCGACGCGATGAGCTTCTCGAGCTGCTGCTGCCCGTACGCGATGTGGCCCTTCTCCTCGCGGAGGATCACCGGGAGCGGGTCGTCGACGGGAAGGAACGACGAGCCGACCATCTCGTCGAGCTGGTACTCGCCGACCTTGTCGATGAGCATCCCGAAGGCGGCGAAGTCCGCCCACGAGGGCATGTCCTCCTTGAACGCGTCGACCTCGCGCTGAGAGCGCGGGCGAGTGAGGATGTCGGACCGGTCGATGTCGAGGAGGCCGAGGAGCCGGAGGAACTTCCGGCAGTGGTCGATCTCCTCCGCGGCGATGCGCGCGACCCGCCACTGGTCGTCGACGGTCGGCGCGCGCAGCGTCCAGTGGTCGACGTAGATGTGCGGGCCGCCGATCTCGCAGTCCGCCTGGATCGTGAGAAGGCGCACGAGCAGGTCGCGGTACTCGGCGGGCATCTTCTCGAGGTCCTTCGGCTCGATGCGGTCCGTGAACGGCGCCATCCGGTGATCCTCCTTCCGCGCGAAGCCGACATCCTAATTGACATACCATTCGACCTTTCCGAGCGGGGGTGGAGGGACGGCCTGGACGTCTTCATCGGCAGCCTCGGGACGGTCCTCGCGTGGCCGACGATCGGCCTCCTGCTCGTCGGCGTCGCCGTCGGGTTCATCGTGGGCATCCTCCCCGGCCTCGGAGGGGCGGTGACGCTCGCGCTGATGCTCCCCTTCATCTACGAGATGGACCCGATCCCCGCGTTCGCCTTCCTCCTCGGCATGCACGCCGTCGTCGCGACGACCGGCGACATCACGTCGGTGCTCTTCGGCATCCCCGGCGAGGCGACGACGGTGGCGACGATCTTCGACGGCCACCCGATGGCGCAGCAGGGCCAGGCCGGGCGCGCGCTCGGCGCCGTGCTCTTCTCGTCGCTCGTCGGCGCGATCATCGGCGCGGCCGCGCTCGCGATCTCGATCCCGATCGTCCGCCCGCTCGTGCTCTCCTTCGCTCCTCCCGAGTTCTTCATGCTCGCGCTGCTCGGCATCACCTTCGTGATCGCGCTGTCGGGCGGGAACCTCCTCAAGGGCTTCCTCATGGCCTGCGTCGGCGCCACGCTCGCGCTCGTCGGCCTCGACCCGTTCGCCGGACGTCCGCGCTTCACCTTCGGGAACCTGTACCTCTGGGACGGGCTCGCGATCGTGCCGGTCGTCATCGGGCTCTTCGCCCTGCCGGAGACGCTCCAGCTCATGTCGAGCGGGCAGGCGATCGCGGGCGAGCAGGTGCGACGGATCACCGGCGTGATGCAGGGCGTGCGCGACACGATCTCGCACTGGTGGCTCACGGCGCGCTGCAGCCTCATCGGCGTCTTCATCGGCTTCATCCCCGGCATGGGCGGCGCGACGGCGCAGTTCCTCGCCTACGCGCACGCGCAGCAGACCTCGAAGGAGCCGGAGCGCTTCGGGAAGGGGTCGATCGAGGGCGTGCTCGCCGCGGGCTCCGTGAACAACTCGAAGGAGGGCGGGAGCATCATCCCGACGGTCGCCTTCGGCGTGCCCGGCAGCACCTCGACGGCGATCCTCCTCGGCGCCTTCCTGATCCTCGGCCTCGTCCCCGGGCCGGACATGCTGACGAAGCACCTGAACGTGACCTTCTCGATGGTCTGGGTGATCGTCATCGCGAACCTGATCGCCGTCGGCGTGAGCTTCCTCTTCCTCCGCCAGCTCGTGCGGCTCACGTTCGTTCCCGGCCGGCTGCTCGTGCCCGGGCTCCTCGCGCTCATCACGATCGGCGCGTACACGACGCACAGCGACCTCCTCGACGTCGTCGTGATGCTCGTGTTCGGCGTCGTCGGCTGGGTCTGCATCCGCTGGGACTGGCCGCGCGCGCCGCTCCTGCTCGCGTTCGTGCTCGGCGGGCAGCTCGAGCGCTACCTGTTCCTCTCGAACCAGCTGTTCGGCTGGGACTGGGTGACGCGCCCGCTCGTGCTCGTGATCGGCGCGGTCGCGCTGCTCGGACTCCTCTATTCCCTCCGTCGCGAGCGCGCGGCGAGGCGGGCGAGCGCGGCGGCGGCATGAAGAGGTACGCGCCGCTCCTCGTCGCCCTCGCCCTGGTCGCCGTGTTCGCGTACGCGGCGTACGAGACGCAGACCTGGTCGACGCGGTCCCGGACGTTCGGGATCGGGCTCTCGTTCGTCGGCCTCGGGCTCGCGGCGCTCGCCCTCGCGCGGGAGGCGCTCCGCCTCCGGCGGCCGCCGGACGCGGCGCGGGCTCCGGTGCACGGGATGGACGTGCCGATCGCCGCGGCGTCGGCCGGCTGGGCCGCCGCCTTCTACGCGTCGCTCTGGGCGCTCGGCCTCCTCGCCAGCGTTCCGCTGTTCTCAGTGGCGTATTTGCGCCTGGCGGCAAAGGCCTCCTGGCCCTTCGCCGTCGGGTACGCCATCGTCGCGTCGATCTTCGTGTACGCGGTCTTCGTATCTCTACTGCACATCCGGCTGCCGACCGGGATCCTCTTCGGAGGGGGCCTGGCGGAGTGAAGAACACGCAGGAGGGACGCATGCGGACACCGATCAGGGCGATCGCGATCTCAGCGGCACTCGCGGTCATCGCCGCGGCATGCGGCCCGGCCGCCGGGCCGGGCGCCGGCACCGCGACGAGCGCACCCACCTCCGGGGGCACCGCGGCGCCGACGGCGACGGCGGACCTGGCCGCGTTCTACCGCGGCAAGACGGTCACGATCATCGTCGGCTACGACGCGGGCGGCGGGTACGACACGTACGCGCGTACCCTCGCGGCGCACATCGGCAAGCAGATCCCGGGCAACCCGTCCGTCATCGTCGAGAACATGCCGGGCGCGGGCAGCATCAAGGCGGCGAACCACCTCTTCGCCGCCGCGCCAAAGGACGGGACGGTCTTCGGCACGTTCGGCCGCGGCCTCCCGTACACCGAGCTCATCGGGGATCCCGCGGCGCAGTTCAAGTCGGCCCAGTTCAACTGGATCGGGTCGATGAACGACGAGGTGTCGATCTGCATCGTGCGCCCCGACGCTCCCGTGAAGAAGTTCGACGACCTTCTCACGACCACGGTGAAGATCGGCGCGACCGGGCCCGACGACGACACCGGCTTCTTCCCGCGGTTCCTGAACGGCGCGCTCGGGACCAAGTTCCAGCTCGTGACCGGCTACGCCGGCGGCAACGACGTCAACCTCGCGATCGAGCGCGGCGAGGTGCAGGGCCGGTGCGGCTTCTCGTGGTCGTCGCTCGTCTCCACGCGCCCGCAGTGGGCCGACCCGAAGAACATGACGATCCTGCTCCAGATGTCGCTCGCGAAGCACCCGCAGATCCCTTCGAGCGTCCCGCTGATCCTGGAGTACGCGAAGAACGACGAGCAGAAGCAGATGCTCGAGGTGATCTTCTCGCGTCAGACCATGGGCCGGCCGTTCGCGGCCCCGCCCGGCGTGCCCGCGGACCGCGTGAAGGCGCTGCGCGACGCGTTCGACAAGACCATGCAGGACCCCGAGTTCAAGGCGGCCGCCGAGAAGGCGAAGCAGGAGCTGAACCCGAAGGGCGGCCAGGCGATCCAGGACGTCATCACGAAGATCTTCCAGACCCCGAGACCCATCGTGGACAAGATCAAGGGGATCCTCGGCTAGCGCGCCCCGCTACCCTCGCGACCTCCGGACGGGCTGCCTTCGGGCAGCCCGTCCGTATCCCAGCTGGTCGATCCACTCCTTCGTCGTGCCGCTGATGACGCGTGGCACGCGGGCGAGGTCGGCGACGCGGCGGCCCCCGGAGAGGAAGACCGCGGTGCGGAGCTCCCGCTCGAAGTCGGCGATCCACGCCATCACCGCGTCTTCGCCCACGAGCGCGCGCTGCAGGAGCGGCCGGCCGACCCCGACGGCCGTCGCGCCGAGCGCGAGCGCCTTCGCGGCGTCGAGCCCGCTGCGGACGCCCCCCGTCGCGATCACCGGCAGGCGCGTGGCCGCCGCGCCGACGACCGCGACCGCCGTCGGCACGCCCCAGTCCCGGAACCGCTCGCCGAGGCTCCGGCGCGCCGTGTCGCCGCGCGCCCCGGCGCGGAGCGCCTCGATCGCCGCGAAGGAGGTGCCGCCGACGCCCCCGACGTCGATCCCGCGCACGCCGAGCCGGCGGAGCCGCGCCGCGGCCTCCCGTGAGATGCCCGCCCCGGTCTCCTTCGCGATCACCGGCACCGGGCACTGGCGCACGAGGCCGCGGACCGCGGCGGCGCTCCCCCGCGCGCGCGTCTGCCCCTCCGGCTGCACGCACTCCTCGAGGTAATTGAGGTGGAGGGCGAGCGCGTCCGCCTTCACCATCCGGACGAGCTTCGTGATGTCCTTCGCGCCGAGCGCCGTCTCGCGGTCCTGACGGACGAGCTGCGAGATCCCGACGTTCGCGATGACGAACGCGGTCGGCGCCGCGTCGCGCACGACGGAGTACGTGGGGATCAGCGTCTCGTCCCGGAGCGCGGCGCGCTGGCTACCGACGCCGATCGCGATGCCCGCGCGCTCCGCGCAGCGCGCGAGGAGCTCGTTGATCGCGAGCGCGCGGCCGTGGCCTCCCGTCATGCCGGAGATGACGAGCGGGAGCCGCAGGCGCTTGCCGAGGAGCGTCGCCGTGAGGTCGATCGTGTCGACGTCGACCTCGGGGAGGGCGTCGTGGAGCAGGTGCACGTCGTCCCAGCCCGCCGCGGTCCGCGTGGCGACGTCGCCCTCCGCCGCGAGGGACAGGTGCTCGGACTTGCGGCGCGCGATCTCCTCGGCGCCGCTCAAGCGAACACGCCGGCGGCGGAGAGCGCCGCGTACTCCTCCTCGCTCATGCCGAGCAGCCCACGGTAGACGGCTTCGTTGTGCTCGCCCAGGAGGGGCCCGCCGCGCTCCGGCAGGCCGGGCGTATCGGAGAGCGTGAACGGCGCCGACATCGCGGTGAGCCGGCCGAGCACCGGGTGCGGCACGTCGCGCCAGAAGCCGCGCTCCGCGAGCTGTGGATCCGTGGCGAGCTCGCTCACGGACGCCACGGGGGCGGCGTGCACGCCGGCCGTGCGGAGCGCGCCCACCGCGGCGTCGCGCGGCCGCGAGCGCGTCCACGACGCGACGCGCGCGTCGAGCTCGGCCTCGCGCGCGCGGCGCCCGGCGGCGCTCGCGTACGCCCGGTCGTCGATGCCGGTCGCGCCCGCGAAGCGCGTCCACTCCGCGTCGTCCCACACGGACAGCGCGATCCACGCGTCGTCGCCCCGGCACGGGTAGACGCCGTGCGGCACGGCGACGGGGTCGCGGTCGCCGTCGCGCGTCGGGACCGTGCCGTTCGCGGCGTGCTCGAGGATCGCCGGCGCCATGAACTGGAGGCCCGCCTCGTACTGCGAGAGGTCGATCCGGCAGCCCTCGCCCGTGCGGCGGCGGCGCTCGAGCGCGGCGAGGACCGCGATGACGCCGTAGCCGACGGCGATGTAGTCGATGTAGGGGCCGTAGAGGATCACCGGCGTGCGGCCCCGCTCGCCCAGGAGCTCGTTGAACCCGGCGAGCGCGGTGAGCTGGCTCCCGTATCCCGGATGCTGCGCGTGCGGTCCCGTCTGCCCCTGGTTGCACGACGACAGCACGACGAGCGACGGGTTCGCCCGGCGCAGCGCGTCCGCCCCGAGGCCGCGGCGCCCGAGGGTGCCGGCGGGAAAGCTCTCGATCCACACGTCGGCCTCGCCCGCGAGGCGCAGGGCGATCCGGACCGCGCGCTCGTCCCTCAGGTTCAGCGTCGCACCGCGCTTGCCGTCGTTGTAGAAGGCGAACATCGCGGCGCGGTCGGGCCCCGGCACGTTGTCCTTGAAGGGCGGGTAGGCCGACCGGAAGACGTCCGGCGCCGTCGACGACTCGAGATGGATGACGTCGGCGCCGAAGTTCGCGAGGTACTTGCCGACGAGCGGCCCGGCCGCCGCCCAGCCGAGCTCGACGACCCGGACACCCTCGAGCGGCTTCACGCCGGCACCGCCCCGAAGACCTCGGCGTTGTGCTCCCCGAGACGGGGCGCCGGGCGGCACGCGCGGGGACGCGCGCCGTCGAAGATCGCGAAGCCGCCCGGCAGCGCGAGGTCGCCCTCCTCGGTCGGGAGCGTGCGCCAGAACTCGCGCGCGGCGAGCTGCGCGTCGGCGCGGAGGTCGCGGACGTCGGAGACCGGGTAGCCGAGCATGTTGCGCGCGACGACGCCCTCGAAGAACTCCCGCTTCGTGAGCGTCAGGAGGAACGGGCCGATCTCCGCCTCGAGCGCGTCGACGTCCGCCTGGGCGAGCGTCCGGTTGTCGAAGGCGTCCCAGTCGACCGCGGAGAGCCGCGGCGCGTCGAACGCGCGCTCGCGCATCCACGCGACGAGCGAGCGTCCCGTGTGGCGGCCGATCGCGCCGCCCTGGATCGCGAACGACACGTGGCCGTCCGCGCAGGGCCAGATGTTGCGGAAGCGCGCGCCGACGATGCTCCGGCCGAGCAGGTACGGGCCGAGGCGGTGGTGTTCCTCGCGGAGCAGGTCCCAGAAGACGATCGCGGGCGGGTGGACCGTCGCCATGCTCGCCTGCGCGGACACATCGACGTGCTGGCCCCGGCCGGTGAGCGCGCGGGCCGCGAGGGCCGTGAGCGCGCCCATCGCGGCGTACATCCCCGTCCAGAACGGCGACTGCGGGAGCGTCGTGCGCACGGGCGCGCGTCCCGGCTCGCCGGCGAGGTGGAGGGCGCCGCTCGCGGCCGTGACCTCGAGGTCGCTCGCCGGGATGCCCGCGAGCGGTCCCGTCGCGCCGTACGGCGTGATCGTCACGAGGACGGCGCGGGCGTTCGCGCGCGCGACGTCCTCGTACGCGAGCGTGGCGTCGCTCTGGACGACGACGTCCGCGCGCGCGACGAGGCCGGCCCATTGCGCGCGGCCGCGCTCCGTCCCGCGGTCCACCGTCACGCCCCGCTTGTTCGCGTTGAGCGCCAGCCACGGGAGGCTGCGGTCCGGGCCCGGGCGCCCGCCGATGAACGGCGGCGCGCCGCGGCCGGGGTCGCCGTCCGGCGGCTCCACCTTGATGACGTCGGCGCCGAGGTCCGCGAGGACGCGGCCGCAGTGGGCGCCCGCGCTCGTGGCGACGTCGAGGACGACGACGCCGTCGAGCAGCGACGCCGCGGCGGTCACCGGCCCGACTTGGAGAGGACCTCCGCCCACGACTGCGTCTTCATGAGCTCCTTGCCCTTCGCGATCTGATCCCGGTCGAACCACGCGCTCGGGTCGACCCGGTCGATCGGGTACACGGGGCGCATGAAGTCGTTCTCGAATCCGTAGGGCACCGTGGCGTCGATGCCCATGCCGCCCTCGAAGCGCGTGTTCATCGCGGTCCACTGCGCCTTGCCCGCCGTGAGCCGCTCGGACGGGATGAACGTCTGCCCCGCCCCGCCAGGCACCGGGTTCAGGATGTCGTCGCGGGGGTGCACGCGCGTCGTGAGCGCCCAGATGATGTCGTCCATCGAGTAGATGTCGACGTCGCTGTCCACGGCGATGCAGAGGCGCATCCCCGACGAGCACGCGAGGGCGGCCGCGATCATGTTCCGCGTGAAGCCGTCGTCGGTCTTGAGCCGCTTCTTCACCTGGAGGATCACGCCCGCCCAGTCCGTCATCGGGAACGGGATGTTCACGTCGTGGATGAGACCCGGCTGGATGCGCTCGCACAGCTCGTAGAACGCGGCCTCGCGCACCGTCGTGTCGATGTTGTTGCAGTCGTACATGTGCACGCCCATCGGGTAGATGATCGGGCGCTCCGACCGCTTGCGCATCGTGATCGCGGTGACGTGGAAGGTCGGCGCCTTGTACGCCTTGCCCATGTAGCCCGCCCACTCGGGATGGAAGTGGAAGCGGCCCTGCACGTCGGCCTTCTCCGCTTCGGCGGTCTCGTAGCGCTTGTCACGCGGGTGCAGGTAGCCCTCGAGCGAGTACTCGGCGTCGGCGCAGGCGTACGCGTCCACGGTCGCGGCCTTCACGAGGCGCATCGGGAAGCCCTGCACCGCGCCCGCGGCGCCGAGCTCGTCGCCGCCGCGCGGGAGGACGACGTAGTCGAAGCCGCCGCCCGCGAGGAGCGTCGCGGCCGCGGGGAGCCCGAAGTTCACGGTCAGCGGGACCGGCTCGTCCTTGTAGTAGCGGGTCATGACCTGCCACATGTGCGAGCCGGGCGAGATCTGGAAGGTGCCGACGTTGCCCCAGCGGAAGTTCATGCGGTTGTAGCCGATGTGGCTGCCGCCCCAGAACTTGTCGCCCACCACGACGCTGTTCCCCGAGCCGATCGTGATCTCCGACTCGAGGTGCGTGTGGCGGATCGGGAGGATCCACTTGTTGACGTCGAGGTCGTCGGTGATGACCTCCTGCATGACCGGGGCGTCGCCCTGCGGCACGATCTCGCTCTGGACCGGGTGCGTGAGCGCGTGCGCGAGGCGGCGCGTCCTCTCGGTGCGGTCCGGCCAGCCGAAGATGCGGTCGACGATGTCCATGTTCGCGAAGAAGTTCGTGATCGCGCGGGCGTGCGGGTAGCCCTTGACGTTGTTGAAGAGGATCGGGTACGAGCCGTCGAAGTGCTTCTGGATGCCGGTGAGCTGGAGGTCCCCGCTCACCTCCGTGTCGGTCTCCATGAGGAGCCCCTCGGCGCGCAGCCACTCGACCGTCGCGGGCAGCGTGCGCAGCGCCTCCTTCGGCGCGGGGGGTCCCTTCACGTCACGGAGCTGCGTACGGGGCGCGCGCTGCTTCGTCTCGACCGCCATGGGGAGCCTCCTCACGAGCGTGGTGGACCCGGGTCGCAGCATATAATGGTATGACCATTCGCTGCACCGCGAAGTAAAGGGGATCGATGCAGCGCACCGACGCGCCGGACGAGGGCCGGATCCTCGTCGACCCGTACCGCGAATGGCTCGCCCGCGAGGGCCTCCCCGTGGCCGGCGGCTTCGGCGTTGACCTGCTCGAGGTCGACGTCGCGCCGTGGGCGCGGACGGACGCGAAGGCCGGGGTCGTCCTCCTCGACGGGCGCGGAGACTTCGTCGACCTCGTCGTCACGGAGCTCGCGCCGGGCTCGAGCACGTCCCCGCAGCGCCACCTCTACGAGGAGGTCGTGTACGTCCTCTCCGGCACGGGCACGACGACCGTGGAGCTGCCCGGCGGCCGCAGGCGGACCTTCGAGTGGAAGGAGGGCAGCCTCTTCGCCCTCCCGCTCAACGCGCCGTACCGGCACCACAACTCGAGCGGCCGGAACGCGGCGCGCTTCGCCGCGGTGACGGACCTGCCGCTCACGATCAACGTGTACCGGAACGAGCGCTTCATCTTCGAGAACGACTTCGCGTTCTCCGAGCGTGCCGGCGCGGACAAGCACTACCAGGGCGACGGCGACTTCCGCCCGGTGCGTCCCGGACGCCACCTGTGGGAGACGACGTTCGTCCCCGACCTCCGCGCGTTCGAGCTCCAGGAGTGGAAGGCGCGCGGCGCGGCCGGCAGCAACATCGTGTTCGCGCTCGCCGAGGGGACGATGCACGCGCACATCTCGGAGATGCCGGTCGGCACGTACAAGAAGGCCCACCGCCACGGCCCCGACTTCCACGTCTTCGCCGTGAGCGGGCACGGCTACAGCCTCTACTGGTACGAGGGCGACCGCGAGCTCCGGCGCTTCGACTGGAAGCACGGGGCCGTGTTCGCGCCGGCGGACCGCCAGCTCCACCAGCACTTCAACACGAGCTCCGAGCCCGCGCGCTACCTCGCGATCGCCTTCGGCAGCCTCCGCTACCCGACCGTCGCCGACAAGAAGGCGACGTGGCTCGGCATGGACGTGAGCGTGAAGGAAGGCGGCCGGCAGATCGAGTACGAGGACGAGGACCCGCGCATCCTCCGCATCTACGAGGAGGAGCTCGCGAAGCACGGCGTCCGCTCGCGGATGAGGGATCTCATCCGGGCGTAGGCCGGCTAGCGCTGCCTCACCGCGAGGCGCACGACGCGCCCCTTTCCCTTCCCGTCGGCCTCCTGCGCCTGGAGGAAGCGCCGCAGGCGCTTCTCGAAGTCGCGCATGTGGTCCTGCGTGAGCGTGCGCGCCGCGTCCGCGTCGCGCGCGCGCACGGCCTCGAGGATCTCCTCGTGCCACTTCTGCGTCGTGCGCGCGGAGCGCACGTCCGTCATGTCGTGGAGCGTCTGCATGAGCAGGTCCCGGTAGGCGCGCACGGTCGCGGAGAGGAGCTCGTTGCGCGCCGCCTCGGCGATGGCCACGTGGAAGTCCATGCTCGCCTCGGTGTGCGGGGCGTGGTCGCGCACGACCTTCTTGCCGCGCTCGACCGCGGCCTCGAGCCGCCTCAGGTCCTCGTCGGAGCGGCGCTGCGCGGCGAGCTCCGCCGTCGCGGACTCGACGACCGTCCGCGCCTCGGCGAGCTCCGAGAGCGTCATGCGGCGGAGCAGCACCATCGTGGAGATCGACTCGGAGACGCGGTCGACGCTCGACTCGGCGACGAACGCGCCGCCGCTCGCTCCGACCTTCACGCTGATGAGCCCGCGGGCCTCGAGGATGCGCAGGGCGTCCCGCACCGTGATCCGCGAGACGCCGAACTCCTCCGCGAGCTCCCGCTCGGACTGGAGGCGGTCGCCGGCCGAGAGGCGTCCCGAGAAGATGGCCCGTTCTATCTGCGAGACGATCTCGCCGGAGGCGCGCGCCTGCCTGATCGGGGTGAACGTCGTCGCCACCTTCGCCTCCTCCGTGCCCGTCCCGGCACGTCCGCGGGCCGGCCTCGGCCCGTAAGGTCTTATGGTATGAACATTCCCCACTGGTGAGGCAGTCGGAGGTGGCAGCGATGCGCGTACCGAGCCGGTTCCTCGCGATCCCGGCGGTCCTCTCGCTCCTCGTGGCGGCCTGCGGCGGAGGGCCGGGCGCGCAACCCCCCACCGCTACGACCGCGGCGACGGCGGCACCCACCGCCGCCGCGACGGCGGCGGACCCGGACAAGGTCATGGCGGCGCTCTACGACGCCGCGAAGGCCGAGGGCACCGTGGCGTTCTACTCGTCGACGAACAACGACGACGCGAGGAAGATCCTCCCCGAATTCGAGAAGAAGTTCCCCGGCATCAAGGTCGTGCACACGCGGAAGTCCGGCGAGGCGCTGGTCCAGCAGCTCGTCACCGAGAAGAAGGCCGGGCAGGACCTCTTCGACGTCGTCGAGACGAACCTCTTCGAGGTCCTCTTCGTCGTCGAGCAGGGCTACACGCAGAAGTACAGGGTCGCGTCGTTCGCCGACTACCCGGACCAGGCGAAGGACAAGGACGGCGGCTGGATCGCCGGGCGCTTCAACAACGACCTGCCGGGCATCAACACCGAGAAGATGCCCGCCGGCGTGACCGTCAAGACGTGGAAGGACCTCTGCAACCCGGCGCTCTCGGGCAAGATCGCGGTCGAGCAGACCGACGTCGTCATCTACTCGGCGCTCAAGAAGATCTTCAACGAGACCGAGGCGCAGGCGATCATCAAGTGCATCGCGGCCAACAAGCCGTCGCTGCGCTCGGGCCACACCGAGATGGCGAACCTGCTCGCGGCCGGCGAGTTCGCGGTGACGCTCTCGTCGAACGGGCACCGGCTCGGCCAGCTGAAGTACGAGGAGAAGAAGCCGATCGACTGGGCGAGGACGGACCCGATCATCACGGACGTCCAGGCGCTCGCGCTCTCGAACAAGCCGAAGAACCCGAACGCGGCGAAGCTGTTCATGGAGTGGTGGACGTCGCTCGGCGGACAGCAGGCCATCGCGGCGACCGGACGCGTGCCCGCCTCCGGCAAGGTCCCGCCGAAGTACCCGGACCTCAACAACTTCGCCAAGATCTTCTACGTGAACCAGGACCTGCGTAAGGACTTCGAGAAGGACGCGGAGTTCTGGCGGGCGACGCTCGGGATCAAGTAGCACTGGCGGGTGGCCGCACCTGACCTCGCGACGCGCCGCGCCGGGAGCCTCAGGCTCCCGGCGCTTCGCGTCGACACGCTCGTCCTCATCGCGGTCTCCCTCTTCATCGCGTACCTGACCCTCATCCCCCTCGGCATGCTCGTCCTCGGGAGCGTGTCCGAAGGCGGCGTCCTCGGCGGCGACCTCACGTTCCGCCACTTCGCGCGGGTCCTCACGGACGCGAACAGCGTCGAGCTGCTCATGACCTCGTTCGGGTACAGCCTCGGCGCCGCGGGCGTCGCGTTCGTGCTCGGGACCGCGATGGCCTGGGTGGTCGAGCGGAGCGACGTGCCGTACCGCAACGTCTGGTACGGCCTCGCCCTCGTGCCGCTGATCATCCCCGGGATCATCCACACCATCGCCTGGCTGTTCCTCCTCAGCCCCGAGATCGGGTGGATCAACGCGCCGCTCAAGGCGCTCACCGGCCAGACCCTCTCGATCTACACGCTCGGCGGGATGATCTGGGTGCAGGGCCTCCACGAGGCGCCGCTCGCGTTCGTCCTCATGAGCGCGGCGTTCCGCGCGATGGACCCGAGCCTCGAGGAGGCGGCGGCGACCGCGCGCGCCGGGACCTGGAAGACCCTGCGGCGCGTCACGCTGCCGCTCCTGCTCCCGACCGCGGCGTCGGTGATCCTCGTGCTGTTCGTCCGGGCGCTCGAGTCGTTCGAGGTCCCGGCGATCATCGGGCTGCCGGCGCGCCTCTTCGTGTACACGTCGCGCGTGTACACGGCGCTCCATCAGTACCCGCCGAACTACGGCCTGTCGGCGTCGTACGCGATGGTCCTGCTCGGGATCTCGGTCATGGGCCTCGTCGCGCACCGGATCCTCACGCGGCGCAGCGAGCGCTTCGCGACGATCACGGGGAAGGCCTACCGGCCGCGTCGCGTCGAGCTCGGGCGCTTCCGCTTCGTCGCGGTCGGCGTCCTCGTCACGTACGCGGTCCTCGCGATCGCGCTGCCGTTCCTCGTGCTCCTCTACTCGAGCTTCGTGCGCGTGTACACGGTGCCGACGCTCGAGACGCTCGGGTCGCTCACGCTCCGCAACTACGCGTACGTGCTCGAGGACGAGCTCACGAGGCGCGCGATCCTCAACAGCATCGTCCTCGGCGTCTCGACGGCGACCGCCGTCGTGGGGCTGACGGCGGTCATCGGCTGGATCACCGTGCGGTCGCGCACGCCCGGACGCGGCATCCTGGACTTCCTCTCGTTCGTCCCCATCGCGATCCCGGGGATCGTGCTCGGCATCAGCCTCATCTGGGTGTACTTCACGATCCCGATCCGGATCTACGGGACGATGTGGATCCTCCTCGTCGCGTACATCACGCGCTTCCTGCCGTACGGGATCCGCTCGACGACCGCGGGGCTCGTCCAGATCCACAAGGAGCTCGAGGAGGCGGCGTCCGCCTCGGGCGCGTCGTGGTGGTCGGCCTTCCGCCGCGTCACGCTGCCGCTGCTCCGCCCGGCGCTCGTCGCGGCGTGGATCTACGTCTTCATCGTCTCGCTCCGCGAGCTCTCGTCGAGCATCCTCCTCTACTCCACCGAGAGCGTCGTGCTGTCGATCCGCATCTTCGACATGCGGGACTCCGGGCAGTACACCGCGATCGCCGCGCTCTCCGTCATGCTCATCACGTTCCTCGTGATCCTCGTCGCCGTGCTCCAGCGGCTCGGCGGCAGGACGGTCCGCGAGTCATGACGCTCAGCGTCCAGGGACTGCACAAGTCCTTCACGACCGACCGCGGCGCCGTGCGCGCCGTCCGGGACGTGTCGTTCACGGTCGAGGCCGGCCGCTTCTACACGCTCCTCGGCCCGTCCGGGTGCGGCAAGACGACGACGCTCCGCTGCATCGCGGGTCTCGAGCGTCCGGAGGCGGGCACGATCGAGATCGACGGGAACGTCGTCTCGGGTCCCGGCCGCTTCGTCCAGACGCACGAGCGCGACATCGGCATGGTGTTCCAGTCCTACGCGATCTGGCCGCACATGACCGCGTTCGAGAACGTCGCCTTCCCCCTGAGGGTCGGCTCCGAGAGGCTGCCCAGAGAACGCCTCTCACGGATGGTCGAGGAGGCGCTCGCCCTCGTCGGCCTCGAGGGCCTCGAGGACCGGCCCGCGCCGCAGCTCTCCGGCGGCCAGCAGCAGCGGCTCGCCCTCGCGCGGGCGCTCGTGCGGAAGCCGAAGCTCCTCCTCCTGGACGAGCCGCTCTCGAACCTCGACGCCAAGCTGCGCGAGCGCATGCGCGTCGAGCTGCGCGACCTCCAGCGCCGGCTCGGCATCGCGACGATCTACGTCACGCACGACCAGGGTGAGGCGCTGTTCCTCTCCCATCGCATCGCGGTCATGCAGGACGGCGTCATCGTCCAGGAGGGCGCCCCGCGCGACCTGTACGGCGGCCCGGCGTCGGGATTCGTCGCGGACTTCGTGGGCGACGCCACCTTCGTGACCGGCCCGGCCGTGGCGTCGGGGATCTCGGCGTTCGGCGGGACCGTGCGCTGCCGGCTCGCGCCCGACGTGGGGACCGGGGACCCCGCGCTCCTCGTGCTCCGGCCGGAGAGCATCGCCGTGCGCACGGAGCCCGCCGGGAAGCCCAACGAGTTCGCGGGTACGCTGCGGATCGCGGCGTTCCTCGGCGACCACCTCGACTGCTTCGTCGAGATCGGCGACGTGCTCGTCCGCGCGAAGGTGCACCCGGGGACGCAGCTCGTGCGCGACCAGAAGGTCTGGATCGAGTTCCCGGCGGAGCACGTCGTCGCGATCCGCGACGACGGCTGGCGGCCACGCGTGCTCACGCGCACGTTCGACGACGAGAGCTAGGAGAGGGATCTTGGCCAAGCAGCGCTACGGGTCCGACGTCATCGTCGACCTCCTCCAGGCGTTCGGCATCGAGTACGTGTCGCTCAACCCGGGCGCGACGTACCGCGGGCTCCACGACTCGCTCGTGAACTACGGTGGCGGGAAGCCCGAGATCATCCTCTGCACGCACGAGAAGGTGGCCGTCTCGCTCGCGCACGGCTACGCGAAGGTCACCGGGAAGCCGATGGCCGCGATCGTCCACGACGTGGTCGGGCTGCTCCACTCGACGATGGGCATCTACTACGCCCACCTCGACCGCGCGCCGGTGCTGGTGCTCGGGGCGACCGGTCCGACGGACCGGACGCGCCGGCGGCCGCACATCGACTGGATCCACACCGCGCTCGTGCAGGGCAACGCGGTGCGCGACTTCACGAAGTGGGACGACCAGCCGGCCGTGGTCGCGGACGTCCCCGCCTCGTTCGCGCGCGGGTACCGGATCGCGACGACCGAGCCCGCGGGGCCCGTGTACCTCTGCTACGACGCGGGCCTCCAGGAGGACGCGCTCGAGAGGCCCGTGCCGATCGACGACGTCGTCGCCGCCGCACGCCCCTCGCCGGTGCAGGCCGACCCGCGGGCGCTCGCGCGTGCCGCGGACATGCTCGCCAGCGCGGAGCGGCCGGTGATCGTCACGGAGCACCTGGGCCGCCACCCCGAGGCCGTCCCGGAGCTCGTCGCGCTCGCGGAGCAGCTCGGCGCCGGCGTCATCGACATGAACGGCC